>JAJFVK010000013.1:0-300000 GCA_021371795.1 Planctomycetaceae bacterium
GTGGACTGGTTAGTTATATTCAGGTTAGCACCATTTTCAACATTCATACTTGACGCTTGGCCCCAATATCCTATCCACAAACCTAACGCAGAGGCATCGCTGTCGACAATAGCCATATTATTTGCCGGATCATCACCAGTACCATTCCAGGCGCCGTTCATAATGAAAGCATTGTCGCCGTTGGCGGCAGTCGGTACATAACCAAAAGGTGCCCCGGAGCCATTATGGTCCCACCACGCTGTCGTATCATTCCAATTTAGGGAAGCAGGCGTGGTGCCTAATGTACTCTGGGCATCAAAAAACATTGAATTACCTGCAAAAGACATTGACACTAAACTGAATACAATCAAAATCCCTGTTAGAATTGATTTTGACATTCTGATCCCTCCAATTAAAGTTAGCGCGTCTATTATACGCACTATACTACGTAATGTCAATCAGAAATCTTTGAATTTTATCGCCATATTGCTCATTGTTCGCAGTGTCTGCTTTACTCACTCTCTTTTATAGTGACGGACTGGATACCGGTTCCTGGCGGGATTCGTTTTCGGGGAAATGAACTTTTGATGTCGACTTATACAGGATATATCCGGCTACAGCAGCAACCGCAAGAGAAATAAGTAATGATTGCATGTAAATGCATATTGCGTCTCAACACTGTAAAGGTTTTGAATCTATTCGTTGACATCGGTTAGCGGGCGGAAATTTACATTCAATTTCTTCAGCCGCTCTATATGACATTTTAGTCTCGTGCAAAAATCACTGTAGCTCTTTCTATCTGAAGATGTCCAGTCGACTTCAGCTATGGCACAAGCCCGCGGAAATGTCATATACTCAACATGCTGCTGGGTTGGCATATATTCTGTCCAGACCTGTCCTTCAACACCGAGTATGTGCTTCCGTTCTGATGGTGTAAGCACTTTAGGGACCGGTTCATATGAGTACACTTTTTTCAACGATGTAAATCCAGTCGCAATAGGCTCTTTATTGGGATCACCCTGGTATTTGTCCAGGTACACCTCTGTTGACGGGGCCATTACGACATCACAACCTGACTTGATCGCCTTTATCGTAGGTTCTTCACCAAGATATGTTTCCACTATGGCACCCGAGAGATCGTCATTAAGTATTTGTTCCCAGCCTACAAGTGTTCGATTATTTTTTGTCACAAATGAATACATAGTTCTCGTAAACCATGGCTGTATTTCAGATTCGTTTTTCAGTCCAAGTTCTTTCATACGGATCTGAACTTTCTCGCTATTTTTCCATTGCTCCGTGTCCACTTCGTCCCCGCCGATATGAATGTATTGACCTGGAAACAGATCAAATACTTCCGTAAGTATATCCTGGCAGAACTGAATTGTTTCTTCATCGACATTTAAAATATTTTTGCTTACACCCCATGTTGTCCAGACCGGTACAGCCTGGCCAGTATTGCCGAATTGAGGATATGCCGCCAATGCCGCCTGAAAATGACCCGGCATATCGATTTCCGGAACGATTGTAATATATCTCTGTTTGGCATAGGCAACAATTTCACGAATTTCATCCTGAGTGTAATAGCCGCCATGTAATTTCCCGTCATAAACGTGAGGTTCGGTACTCCAATAGCCGACAATAGTTTCTTTGCGCCAAGCACCGACAGACGTAAGCTTCGGATATTTTTTAATTTCTATGCGCCAGCCCTGGTCATCAGTAAGATGCCAGTGGAATATATTCATTTTGTGCATGGCAAGCAGGTCTATGTATTTCTTTATGAACTCTTTGGGCATAAAATGACGGCTGACATCAAGATTCAAACCCCGCCATTTAAATCGCGGCATATCCTCTATTGCGCAGCAAGGCACCTGAAAATTAAGATTCGTCGCGATCCGACCTGCATAAATTTCGGCCGGAAACAATTGTTTCAAAGTCTGCATACCATAAAAAACGCCTTCAATTGCAGACGATTCGATTAAAATATTATTTTCTTTTACCTCTAATCGGTACCCCTCCCGCCCCAAGGCATTCAACCCGGTATTAATTTTGAATTGTATGCAATTTGTTTCTGATTTCGTCGAACCGAGGGCATCTGGGCTAGTTTCAGCCGAAAGAGATAATGCTTTCCCAAAATCATCAGCAATATTTTTAGTTTCCTGATCTGAGAAAATAACAGTACTTGAGCCGACTTGAAAATAACCAGTCTTTTGCTCAATTTTCAAAGGTGCTGGAATGATGGAAATTACATTTTGACAATAACAAACTGATCCCAGCGATAGCAATGAATACAATACAGCCATTCTGATCATTTTTAGCTCCTTTGAAATCAGGCCCGTTTTAGATGCCCAATAAATTATTTGTAAGCCCATAAATTATAGAATTTGAGACGCTTATGCGATTAACTCCTATTTCGGGAAATACATATTTTGTTTTCAAATATTTACCGTACACGCTGTAAATAGCGGCGGACCCCATTGTCTAATGTAAGTAAAACAACCACCGCGAACATGATATTGCAGGAGTTTTGTTTTGTCAATTGATAAATTAGAAAACATAAAAACTGTTAACAACGACACAAACGGCCCAAGAAGGTATATCCCTTCACAGATTTTGTGGTGTGATTGATGGATATAGTGTTCCTCGATAGGTTGCATTCAAATCCCTTCATCCCAAAATCTTCTGGAAATATTTTCCAGTCAGAAGTTTGATATAAATGAACTCTATGTTCGATGACCTTATAAAATTTGTCAGACAACGCTATTAAAGAAAAATTGTGGAAAGTACGTAAAAAAGTTTAAAGCTCCCGCAACATCTTTCCGATAATTCAATGCGAGGTTAATGACCTTTACGGACAATAATACAGATTTGTAAGTAGAAGGTACGGCCAATAAAAATTTTCAGACTTTTTACCGGCTGTATCTTTTTTCACAGACAGAGACAACAATGACTGACATACATAACAATGATACTGGTGAGAATCTTTATACGACAATGTCTATATTTGTCAGCAAAGCGCCCAAATTAATAAGCTCCATCGAGCAGGCGGTTCAGGCAGAAAACATGATAGACCTGGAAGACCACGCAGCACAATTGATTGTGTACAGCAATAACGCCCGGCTGGAAGGATTTACGCAGCGAATCAAAAATCTGATTATCGCCGCAAGAGAAAGTAAAATCCACATCGCAAAAGAGCACACAAACGACATAAAGCAAGCTTTTGAAAAAATGACAACGCCAGCCGAAATCCCCGTTTAAATTTTAATTCTGACTCACTATAAATACTGTACTTTGCCAGAAAAACGGATATAATCTGCTTTTTAACTTATTTTTTTAGGAGCAAAGATGAACACACAGGAAAAGTATAGTAAATTTGCACTCATACGCGAAATGATGCAAACGCCGGATATTTTGCGCAAGTTCAAACTTCAGGGCACAGATGAAGTTGTGAAAGCCATCAAAACAATCGGCAAATTATTTTTTACAGGTGAAGGCTCAAGCAGAATTTTCCCCGCCAAGAACGCTATGTATTGCGCCAGAAGAGCCGGCTCAAAACTTAATCTCGCGACTGACGGTGCATTGCAGTCCTGTTCTTATGATCTTTCAGACTTTGTTATATTTGGCGCATCCAACAGCGGACAAACAAAAGAAGTCATTAGACTTTTCGACCGTTTAAATCAGATTAACCACAAAAATCTTTTCGCTCTCATCGCAAATAAAAACACCAAACTGGAAACACTTGCGAAGCAAACTTTCATTTTAAGCTGCGAAAAAGAACAGGCTGTTGCCGCGACAAAGAGCGTTGCCGAGCAGGCATTATTTTATCAGGCACTGCTTGCCGCAGTTGACGGAAAGAGCTACGACAAAAAACTGCCGCAGCTTGCGGATGCGTTTAATACCGCTTTGACCATGTCCATCGACCCCAAAATTACCGATGCGGTCGCGAACGCCGGCACAATTTATTTCGCAGGCAAAAACGACGGCGTCGCTGAAGAATTGACTTTAAAAACAAACGAAATCACCCGCAAGAAGAGCGATTTCCTTGAAGGCACTTATGCTGTCCACGGCATCGAAGAAGTAATGAACGCAAATGATGTTGTTATTCTTGTTGACCCGTTCAAGAGCGAGTTTGAGAAAATCCAGCAAACGCTGGTCAACGGCGTCGGCTTAAAAGTCTTCGCGATTTGCGATGAAGAAACCCCCTTCCCGACAATTAAAGTGCCTGATATCGGCGAACTTTCAAGTTACATATATCTGGCTGCCGGCTGGAATATACTGGTGGAAACAGGTATAAGCCTGAATATCAATCTCGACAAACCGCAGCGTGCGAGAAAAGTCGGCAACGAATATATGGGCGGTTAATTGACAATAATTTTAAGTCTAAAAAATGATAAATAAAGCACCTGTAACGGGTGCTTTATTTTTTGCTTGTTAGATAAATCGCCTGTTCAGCGAAAATATTCGGAGCGAATTTCACCGGGCTTCTGCGGTTACCGATAAGCGGTATTTTGACTTCAATTTGCGCGCCGATTTCCTCACAGAATTCATCGAAATCCTTCAGCGACATAAAATGTATGTTAGGAGTATCGTACCATCTGAAAGGAAGCTGCTTTGTACGCGGTGCCCTGCCGCTAAAGAACAGTCCCGCTCGGCATTTCCAATACGCAAAATTCGGAAAACTTACAATCACTTTATCAGCGACTCTTAAAAGCTCTTTGAAAACGATGTGCGGATTCTTGAGCGTCTGCAAAGTTTTTGAAAGAATCGCGTAATCAAAACTTTTATCAGGGTAATGTTGAAGGCCGCGTTCGATATCCCTGTGAATTATATTCAAGCCGGTGCCTGCGCATTGATGAATCATCTTTTCGTCAACTTCAATGCCCTCGGCTTCGATATTCTTATCACGCTGAAGACTCAAAAGCAATATTCCATCGCCGCAGCCGACATCGAGAACGCGAGTATCAGACTTTACGAGCGACTCTATCAGCTCATAATCAACACGCACCCTTTTAATCCTTTCGACGCCTTTTATTGCAGATACAGCCGTTCCATCAAATTCAGGTTCTTCAAAAGTTGTCGAAAGAAATCCGCCGATTTGGCAGCCCAGCGATTCAGGCTCAAGCAGAAACGCGTCGTGGCCGTAAGGCGAAAAAATATTGCAGTAGCTGACCGGCTTTCTTTGAGCGACAAGCGCGTTTACCATTTCTTCAGACTGCCCGGGCGTAAAAAGCCAGTCGCTTGTGAAGCTTATAATCAGGAATCTCGATTTGGTTTTCGCAAAGGCGTTTTCAAGTGAATCGTAATCTCTCACAAGGTCGAAATAGTCCATCGCCTTGGTTATATATAGATAACTGTTTGCGTCAAAGCGTTCGACAAAACTCTGTCCCTGATAAGCAAGATATGTTTCAACAGAAAATTCTGAATTAAAATCAAAACTGTATTTATCAGCACTTTTCAGTTCCCTGCCGAACTTTTCTCTCATACTTTCGTTTGAAAGATATGTAATGTGTCCAATCATTCTGGCAGTTGCCAGACCTTTTACCGGAGGCCTGCCTGCATCAATATCCGCAAGAATGGCATTTCTGCCGACCGCGTCAAAAGCGATTGATTGCGGGCTAAGTCGTGAAGTTGATGCGATAACTATCGCCGATTTCACAACATCCGAGTATTCTATCGCCCACTGCAAAACCTGCATTCCGCCCATCGAACCGCCTACAACACTTAACAACTGCTTAATACCGAGTTTGTCCAAAAGCAGTTTCTGAACTTTCACCATATCCGCGATTGTTATCATTGGAAAGTCGAGATTGTATTGTTTGCCGGTTTTAGGATTGATGCTTGACGGCCCGGTGGTGCCGCTGCAGCTTCCGAGGAAATTGGAGCATATAACATAATATTTATTGGTATCGATGGCTTTGCCGGGCCCTATCATTATATCCCACCAGCCGGGCTTTTTATCGTCATCGCTATAGAAACCAGCCGCATGAGCGCTGCCGCTAAGGGCGTGACAAATCAATACCGCATTATCGCCGGCGGAGTTTAAATTCCCATAGGTTTCATAGGCAACGTCAACAGGACTTAACGTTTTGCCGCTAACCAACTCAAGAGAGTCAGACTCTTCGATGACTCTGATTGTATGAGTCTTGACTATGCCAACCGAATTTTTATCAACTTCTGTCATCTTACGCCTTTTCACAACATTAATGTTTATTGTGAAAATTTCACATTAAATAGCAAAACTATAATTATATATTAAGGCTGATAGTATGCAAATTTTCTTTTTTGTCTCAATTAATTTGTTTTTTGATAGACAACAATGAGCAAAAATAATATACTGTCCGCATCGAACATCACGGGGGATAAAAAAAACAGTTGTGAGGTAACAAATGGACAGAAGTCTACAAACAGAAGTGGAACGAATTTGTAAGGCCTGTGGCAGCGACCGCACAAGAATGATGGATATCGTTCGAGCCGTGCAGGAAAAATATAGCCAGGTCAGCGACGATGCCATCAACCTTATCGCCAAATCAGTCAAATGCAATCGTGTCGAGGTGGAAAGCGTGGTAACATTTTACGCATTTCTCTCCAAACAACCCAAAGGCAAAATAGTAATCCGCGTATGCAATGATATCGTGGATAAAATGTCCGGTCTGGACAGAGTCGCGCAGGCGTTCAAACGCGAACTCGGCATTGATTTCGGCCAGACTACGCCAGACGGCATAACGCTCGAATATACGCCCTGCATTGGAATGTGCGACCAGGCACCGGCGGCGATGGTAAACGATGAGGTAATTACATATCTGTCATCGGACAAGGTAAAAGAGCTTATAGACGATTTACGCAAGCATTACGACCCTGCCAAACTAAAACATCGGCTCGGCGACGGTAATAACGCAAATGAACTTGTACATTCCAGCGTTCACAACGGCGTAAGGAAAAAAGGCAGAGTTATATTTGCCGATTACAAACAGGAAGCCGGCTTGAGAAACGCCTTTGCAATAAGCCCTGTTGAGGTAATTAATGAAGTTAAAAACGCAAGACTTCGCGGCCGCGGCGGCGCCGGTTTCCCGACGGGAATGAAATGGCAGTTCACACGAGCAGCCGAAGGCGATAAAAAATACATCCTCTGCAACGCTGACGAAGGCGAACCGGGCACTTTTAAAGACAGGGTTATCCTGACAGAACGGGCGGATATGCTGTTTGAAGGTATGACTATCGGCGGTTACGCCATAGGTGCCGAAACCGGCATTCTATATCTTCGCGGCGAATATGCTTATTTGCAGAAATTACTCGAAAAAATACTGACTGACCGAAGAAGCAAAAATCTGCTTGGCAAAGACATCCTCGGCAAAAAAGGTTTTAATTTCGATATCACAATTAAAATGGGCGCAGGAGCGTATATATGCGGAGAGGAAACATCATTAATAAGTTCCTGTGAAGGCTTGCGAGGCGACCCGAAAACAAGGCCGCCCTTCCCTGCCCAAAAAGGTTACCTTGGACACCCAACTGCGGTTAATAATGTCGAGACGCTTTGCTGCGTAGCGAGAATTATGGAAATGGGTGCCGCGTGGTTTGCCGAGATTGGCTCAAAAGGAAGCCCAAGCACAAAATTGCTTAGTATTTCCGGCGATTGCAGACTGCCGGGCGTTTACGAATTTCCGTTTGGAATAAAGGTAAGCGACCTGCTCAAGGAAGTCGGCGCAGATGATACGCAGGCGGTTCTCGTCGGCGGCCCCAGCGGTCAGATAATCGGCCCGAACGAATTTCACCGCACAATTTGTTATGACGACCTGGCCACAGGCGGAGCGGTGGTTATATTCGGTCAGGAAAGAAATATGGTTGAAATCGCAAGAGACTATATGGAATTTTTCGTCGAGGAAAGCTGCGGCTATTGCACGCCATGTAGAGTAGGAAACGTGCTGCTGAAAAAATATCTCGATAAAATTCTCGACGGCAAGGGCGAACCGCAGGACCTTGATATGCTCAAGAGCTTAGGCGAAAGCATAAAAGTTACAAGCAGATGCGGACTTGGACAGACATCGCCGAATCCTGTTTTGACTACGCTGAAAAATTTCCGCGGCGTTTACGAAAAGAAAGTCAAAAAATACGCTGACGGCCTGCAGCCGACCTTTGACATCAAAAAGGCGCTGGCGGACGCTGAAGCGATTGCGAACAGAAAATCTGAAATCTACGTATAAAGGATTCTGATAATGAGTAACGAGATAACCTTTTCGATTGATGGCACCATAGTAAAAGGCAAACCCGGCCAGACGATTATGCAGGCCGCTGATGAAGCTGGGATTTACATTCCAAGACTTTGTTATCTTCCTGAACTTACGCCGCACGGAAGCTGCCGCGTTTGCACCGTTATCGTCAACGGCAAACCGCAGACCGCCTGCACGCAGCCGATTACCGAGGGTATGATTGTCGAAAACGACACGCCGGAGTTAAAAGAACACAGGCGTAATCTTGTAGATATGATGTTTATCGAAGGTAATCATTTCTGTATGTTCTGCGAAAGAAGCGGAAACTGCGAACTGCAGGCAATGGCGTACAGGCTTGGAATACTCGCTCCTAAATTTCCATTCTTCTTCCCGGACAAGGCTGTGGACTCATCGCACAAGGATATTTTCCTCGACCTTAACAGGTGCATTCTTTGCGGAAGATGCGTCAACGCGTCAAATGACATCGATAAAAAAGGCGCCTTTGGTTTTGTAGGCAGAGGAATCCACAAAAAAATCGCGGTCAATTCGGAAAAGAATCTGAAAGATACGAATATGGCCGTTACTGATAAAGCCGCGAGTGTGTGCCCGGTCGGAACGATAAACAAAAAAGGCACAGCGTTTGCCACGCCTTACGGCCAAAGAATGTATGATGAAAAACCTATCGGTTCAGATATAGAAGCGAAAAATAAATAAAATTTTAGAGTTCATTCGTGTTAATTCGTGGTTAAAGGGAATATAAATGGCAAAACCTAAAATCGCAACAGCATCGCTGGCAGGCTGTTTTGGCTGTCATATGTCGATTCTTGACATTGACGAACGAATCCTTCAGCTTATTGAGATTGTCGATTTCGACAAATCGCCAATCGATGATATAAAGAAATTCACCGGCCAATGCGCCGTTGGTTTAATTGAGGGCGGCTGCGCAAACGAAGAAAACGTCCACGTCCTGCAGGACTTTCGCAGGCATTGTGATATTCTTATTGCAGTTGGTGATTGCGCGATTAACGGCGACATACCCGCATTGAGAAATAATATTCCGCTCAAGGAATGTCTGGACGAAGCATATCTCAACGGCCCAAGCGTTTTTAATCCTGAAAAAATTATACCCAACGACAAGGAATTGCCGTTGTGCCTGGACAGAGTTTATCCGTGCAGTGAAGTTGTGAAAATAGATTATTCTCTGCCGGGCTGTCCGCCCAACGCTGAAATAATCTGGCAGGCGCTTGTGGCGATTTTGAATAACAAACCGCTTGATTTGCCTTATGAAATAATCAAATACGACTAATCAGTTTTGGAGTATAAAAAGTGAGCACAACCAAAAAAGTCATAATAGAACCGGTAACAAGAGTCGAAGGCCACGGTAAGGTTTCCATTCTTCTTGACGAAAACAACAAAGTCTCACAGGCTCGATTCCACATTGTCGAATTTCGCGGTTTTGAGCGGTTCATTCAGGGCAGACCTTACTGGGAGGTTCCAGTTCTCGTGCAGAGGCTCTGCGGTATATGTCCGGTAAGCCATCATTTGGCTGCGGCAAAGGCAATGGACAAAATCGTCGGCGTTGACAAACTCACTCCGACAGCCGAGAAAATGCGAAGACTGATGCACTACGGACAGATGTTCCAGTCGCACGTGCTGCACTTTTTCCACCTTTGTTCGCCGGATTTACTTTTCGGTTTCGACGCTGACCCGATGATTAGAAATATCATAGGCGTAGCGAAAAAATATCCTGAACTTGCCGTTCAGGGCGTTATGATGAGAAAATATGGTCAGGAAATCATCAAAGCCACCGCAGGCAAAAAAATTCACGGTACAGGCGCGATCCCCGGCGGCATAAATAAAAATCTATCGATTGCGGAACGCGATGTCTTCCTCAAAGATCTTAATCAGATGGTGGAATGGTCTCGCGGCGCTCTTAAAATCGCAAAAAACTATACTGTGGAAAACCTCGAAAAAATCAAGCCTTTCGGCTCATTCGACTCGAACCATTTGAGTCTTATCCGACAGGATGGCGCGATGGATTTATATCACGGCAATCTGCGGGCGATTACCGCCACTGGAGAGAAAATTTTCGACCAGGTCGATTACTCTAAATATCTCGATTACATTGTCGAGGGAGTAAAATCGTGGTCGTATATGAAATTTCCGTTTATTAAATCTATCGGCCCTGAAAAAGGCTGGTATCGCGTCGGCCCGCTGGCAAGAATAAACACGTGCGATTTCATAGATACGCCGGAAGCCGAAGCCGCAAGAAAAGAATTTATGGCTGTTACGAACGGCAAGCCGAACAATATTACAATGGCGTATCACTGGGCCAGAATGATTGAATTGCTGCACTCGATTGAGAAAATCAAAGAACTGCTCAACGATAAAGATTTACAGGGAACAGACCTTGTTGTAAAGGGACATCGCAGAGAAGAAGGCGTCGGCCTTATCGAAGCTCCGCGAGGCACACTGTTCCATCATTATAAAGTCAATGAAAACGATCAGGTCGTTATGGCCAATCTGATTGTATCGACAACGCACAATAATGAGCCAATGAACTCGGCGGTGAGGAAAGTCGCGCAGGATCATATCAGCGGCGTGCCGAAGATTACCGAAGGTCTGCTGAATCATATTGAAGTTGCGATTAGAGCTTACGACCCCTGCCTTTCGTGCGCGACTCACGCGATGGGGCAAATGCCTTTGAAGGTTACGCTTTACGACTATCAGGGCGGCGTAATAGATATGAAAATTAAAGAATGACAGCGGAAATAAAAGTCCTGCTGATAGGATATGGCAATCCGGCAAGGGGCGATGACGGCCTCGGCCCGGCTGTTGCGGAAATTATAGAGCAAAAAAAAATACCGGGCGTTACTGTCGATTCCGATTATCAGTTGACCGTAGAAGATTCCGCACAGGTCGCTGAAAATGACGTTGTTATTTTTGTTGACGCCTCGGTGGATTGTGCCGAGCCGTTCAGTTTCGAGCCTTTGATGGCGAAGGAAAGCAGCGGTTTTTCCAGTCATTCGGTCGAACCGGCTGAAGTGGCAGCTCTGGCCGAAAGTCTTTTTAATTCGCCGGCAAAATGTTTTATGCTTGGCATTCGCGGATATATTTTTGAGCAGTTTAAAGAAGATATGACGGAAAAAGCAAAAAACAATCTTCAAAAAGCTGTCGTTTTTCTGGAAAACCTTTTGGAAACGAAAAATTTTGTTGCTTCTGCTTAAAGGAGATACAAATGCAGGGTAGTCAGTATGTTATTATGATAATCGATGATGATCAGGATTTTATCGCGGCAACGAAAACCGTCCTCGAATCTTCCGGCTATATTGTCAAAGAAGCCAAAAGTGCCGAACAGGGCATTCATACATACAAGAGTATAAAACCGGACTTGATTCTCGTTGACCTGATGATGGAGGAAATCGACTCCGGCACTAATTTCGTCAAGGAATTAACATTGCTCGGCAACAACGCCCCTATTTTTCTTTTGAGCGCAGCCGGTGATGAGATGACTGACGTTGTAGATTATTCGCAGCTTGGTTTTTCAGGCGTATTCCAAAAACCGGTTGAGACCAAACGCCTTTTGAACGTCATCCAGGCAAAGTTGAAATAAAATTTGTTTAGCGGTCGCTGGCATTTTAATCCTCGATTCTTCAGGATTTTTCTGCTTTAAAAAGAAAAATCAGAGAGGACGTAGGCCCGACTAATTTCCGACTATTTCAACTCTACATTTTTCCACCGCGGACAGAAATTCTTTGCCGTAGCTTTTCTGGATAATTCTGCTGTCTAAGACAACGATTATTCCCGTATCGTTTTTGCTGCGGATTAGTCTGCCAAATCCCTGCTTGAATTTTATTATCGCCTGCGGAAGCTGATACGAATAAAACGGATTTTGCCCCTGCGATTTTAAATGCTCGATTCGCCCTTCAATAAGCGGATGGCTCGGAACGGCAAAAGGCAGTTTCGTAATAATCACATTACTCAAAGCCTGCCCCGGCACATCAACACCCTGCCAGAAACTGTCCGTGCCAAACAGGATACATTTTTTGTCTAATCTGAATCGCCTTAAAAGTTCTGTTCTGTCGGTTCTGCTGCCGTGAACAAGAAGTTCAAAGCCGTTTTCACTAAACCAATCAGAAAGCATATCCGCGACAGATTCGAGCATTTGAAAACTTGTAAAAAGAACAAACGCCCTGCCCTGCGTCTGCGTAACATATTTTTTAATTTTCTCGGCAGCATCGGACAGAAACGTCGGAGAATCCGGCGGCGGCATTTCCGATTCGATAAACATTGTTACGTGGTTTTCATAATCGAACGGCGAGCCGAGTTTCAACTGTTCGTATTTTTCAAGCCCTACCCTGCTCGCGAAATAGCCAAATCCGCTTTTTGCCGAATCGCCTCCGCAGCACAAAGTCGCGCTTGTAAGAATTACGGACTCGAATTTGTCAAACATACATCTTTTAATATCAACGCCTGGATTTATCGGTGCGCTTCGCAGAGTAACAGGATTTCTCGATTTTTTGTCGGACACCTCGACCCAATAAACATCAGAATCCTTCGAACACGAAAGAAAATTCTGCAAATCGTCCTGTAATGCCTTTAACATTCCCGCGAAACGCAAAAACTCAAACTGCTCATCCTCATCGTCAGTCTTTTTCGCAAGTGCCGCGACAGAAATCCGAAGCTTTTTAAGCGATGGAGACAGGCAATCCTCGGCAAAATTCTTTTTAATTCGTCCGTTGCCCCTGTTGGATTCAAACCATTTGCGCACAATCTCAAAAAACTTTTTCGCGTCCTTCTCGCAGACTTTCACAAGTTCAATTTCGTCCCCGCTTGAAGTTCCGGCAAGCAGGCCTTTTTTCGTTGAGGGATTATAAAGACTGCTCAAAATAAAATTAACCCGCCATTGGCTTATATCAATGCCAAAATGTTCCTGCGCGACGTTTTCGATATTATGCGCCTCGTCGATTATCATATACTTGTAATCAGGCAGAAGCGAAACACCTTCATCACGCAGCGCAAGGTCGCTGAACAAAATCGCGTGATTTGCAACAATAATATCCGACGTCGCCAGTCGCCTGCGGTTTTTCCAATAGAAACACTTATCGAAATACGCACATTTTCTGGCCTTGCAGTTCCCGTGCTCACTTTTGACCGCATTGAGTACTGCCGCTGACGGCACGAAATCAAGCTCGCTAAACAGCCCCTCTTTAGTTTGCGATGCCCAGACGTTCAAACGCAAAAGCTCGTCCATTGACGCGTCAAAAAGCCCCTGCTGTTTTCGTCTTGCGAACTCAAGTCTTCTCAAACACAAAAAATTATTTCGTCCGCGGGCAAGCGATGCGCTAAAACATCCGCCAAGCGCCTTTGCCAGAAATGGAATATCCTTATTAACAAGCTGTTCCTGAAGCGTGATTGTATAAGTGCTGATTAGTACCTTGCATTTTTCTCTGATTACAGCGTCAATTGCGCAAACAAGATACGCAAAACTTTTGCCAATCCCCGTGCCCGCTTCTACCGCAAGATGATGCTTATCGCCCAGCGATTTCTGAATCGCCTGTGCCATCTGCAGCTGCTGCGGCCTTTGCTCATAATCGGAAAAATATTCCGCTAAAAGTCCCTGTGTGCCGAAAATATTTTCTATATCGAAATTTTTACTTTTCAATTCTTTTCAATCTCTTGTTTGAGAGCTATCACCGCCTGATTATCCGGCAGTTCTTCGGCGGCTGCATTAATCATCTCCACGGCCTGCTGCTGCCTGTCGAGCTGCCTGTAAATATACGCAAGCAAAAATTTCAATTCAGGAGATTCGTTTCTTTCAATCCATTTGTTAACATCCGCGATTCTGTTTTCGAGTCTGTCGTTATCAGTAATCATAGCGTGCAAATCAACTCTGACCTTGACGTACTGCGGAAACATCCTAATCGCCCGCATCAGATAATAAGAACTGCTCATATATTCACCGCTGCCGAACAGCGCGTGCGCTCTGCCGGCGTAAGCAAGCGGATCTGAAGGATTATAAATACTTGCCAGTGTATAAGCATCCGCGGCGCGATAATATTCGCCTTTGTGCAAATATTCTTCAGCAGTTCTCATATAAAAATTGAATTTTGTCTTGGCCTTGGTTGCGAATGTTTTATAAATTTCCTTAAGCGAGTCGGCAGTTTCAGTGTCAATTTTAGAAAGTTCGCTATGCCTTGAATCAGAATCAGCTTCAGTTTCTTCATCAGATTCTTTCTTAGACTTGTCAGCTTCTTCCGCCTTGGCCTCACGAACTTTTTGCTCACTCTGTTCAAGCATCAGTTCATACAGACTCTTTTCTTTGTTTTGCGTGTAACTTTCTTCAGGAACCTGTCCTCGTTTAGTCGGTTCGGAAGGTTCAAAGGTACGTTTTGTCGGCTCAGCACGTTCCGCCGCAGTCGCCTGCGCGTCTTCAGGATTTGCCTGTTCTTTTACTTTTGCTTCTTGTACTTCTTTGTCATTTTTTAGTTCCGATTTTTCTTTCGCTTTTTCTTCGGCACTTATTCTATCCAAAGCCTTAAAAAGTTCTTCTTGTTCCTGCTGACTTGCCAGACCGCGGTTCACAATTTTTTCCAAATCCGCGGGATTACTGTAAGACAACGGCCTGGAAACACTATATTGATACTGCTGTACCTGAACAGAAACATCCTTACTGATTGGGGCCGGCTTAATTTGTTTTATACTATCAGCTTCAAAATCGCCGGTTCCTCCGGTCTTTCTGACAGACGAGTATGTAATAAGACCAGACGAAGTGCCGCGCGGCCTTAAAGAAGCAGCCGTGCGAGTAGTTATATAATACGGTTGCGGCAGAAAAGACTGTTGATTTCCCATATTCACAGGCGCTGACTGCCGCATAAATCTATTGAACGAATCTGTGGCAACCGTAGTGCCGATCTCGTTTTCAGCCCTGTATGGAACGAAGCCGCGAAATTCTTTTCCGCCGCCGACATTGCCCGTGATAACATCATTACCGTTCAAATTAATTGGACTGGGGGATCTTCTAAGGCCGCTTTGAACGCTGCTGACAGGAGCCCTTGTGCTCCTGACAGGACTTTCAACCGCATAGCACATTCCGCAGACAGCAAGAATAATTAATAGCTTTTTCATCTTTTAGCCCTTCCGGTTACTTGATTATATTTAGGTTTTTGTGCCCAGTTCAATTTCCCCGCCAGCGTATCCCACTGCGTCTGAAGCGGGTTACTAACAACAAGGAATTTGCCTTTATGTTTTTCTATTGTAATCACATCGTCAAGTTCAAGAGAGCATAATATATGTCCGTCGAGAAGCACTGTTGTACCTTTGTTGATTCGCTGCGGATAGATATTAAGTTTCTTCTCGGCGTCGATCACGATTGGCCTGAAACTCAAGGTATGCGGACATATCGGAGTTATTACCAGCGCCGACAAACGTGCGGATAATATAGGCCCGCCCGCTGATAAATTATACGCTGTCGAGCCGGTAGGCGTTGATACTATAACGCCGTCGCCGATGCAGTCTGCAAGGCTCTGTCCCTGTACCATCATTTTCAGCCCGACCATATTGAATTTCTGTCCGGCCGTAATCACTATTTCATTTATCGCTGTGGAAACAATTTTCTCTTTATTTTTTCTGTTTATAGTACATTTGAGGACCATTCTTTTCTCAACCAGCTTTTTATCTGACACCAGTCTGTAGAAAAGTTTCTTCACCTGTTCGAGACTGAACTCCGCCAGAAAACCGAGCCGGCCGACATTGATGCCGACGACCGGAATATTATTTTCGCTAAGCTCGCGTGCGGCCGAAAGAATAGTTCCGTCGCCGCCGAAAACAAAAGCATAATCCGTGTCTTCCAGCACATCCTGAAAACAATCTCCGCAAAAACAGTTGGCCAGTATTTTAGCTTTTCCTTCTGCGAACTTCGCAAATTTCTGGATTGTCTCCGCAACATTTTCGCGTCTTTTATCGCCAAAAATTATGATTTTAGGTTTTCTCATAGTCTTGTCATTCCCGCACAAGCGGAAACCCATTAATTCGTGGTCAAATCTTTAACTGCTCTTATTATGTTTTCAGCACCGATACCAACGCTTTTAATTTGATTTTCTCTTTTATCTATTCCTACGAACTGGTCGCTGATTCCAAGTGTTTTGATTTTGTCAGTTCTCGCACCGGCACTTGCTGCCGCTTCAAGCACTGCCGCTCCGAATCCACAGGCCGTATAATGATCTTCAACTGTTATAATAGTATTATCGGCATTTAATAGCGAAATAATTTTATCATCTAATGGCTTGGCAAACCTCGCATTTATCACCGTAACATCGATATTATCGGCCTTTAATGCATCCGCCGCTTCCAACGCCTCAAAAACAATACTGCCGTAAGCGACAATTGCGATTTTGCTCTTTCCTTCTTTGAGAACAAGACTCTTGCCAAACTCATAGGGCTCTGAAAAAACTTTCGACAAAATATCGTCCTGCACATCCTCTTTCGGATACCTGACAGCCACGGGTTTGTCGCAATCTTTGGCGAATTTCAACGCAAGCTCCATTTCAATTCCATTTGCCGGAGCAATCAGAACCATATTCGGCATCATCCGCAAAAAACCTATATCCATCAGGCCGTGATGAGTAGGTCCGTCAGTTCCTACAAGCCCCGCCCTGTCGATACAGAAAATCACCGGCAGATTCTGCAATGAAACTTCCTGAAATATCTGGTCGAAACTTCTTTGCAGGAAAGTCGAATAAATGCACACAAACGGCTTCAAACCCATTTTTGCCTGCCCTGCGGCGATATCGACTGCAACAGACTCGGCAATGCCTACATCATAATAACGCGATGCAAATTTTTGCCTGAACTTGACAAGTCCTGTGCCGTCCGGCATCGCGGCTGTGATTGCGATTACTCGTTCGTCGTCTTTCGCAAGTTTTACAATAGCGTCAGAAAAAGCACTCGTAAAATTTTCCCCGCCTGACGAAACAATTTCCACTTCGCCGTTAATTTTGAACGGACCTGTCGAATGGAATTTTGTCGGGTTGTCATCGGCGGGAGTAAACCCCTTTCCCTTTTTCGTATAAACGTGCAGAACTGCGGGCCTGTTCAAATGCGACATCGCTTTAAAAAGCTCTATCAGCGAAGCGATATCGTGCCCGTCAACAGGGCCGAAATACGGAACATTTAAACTTTCAAACAGCCTGCTCGGCGTTATCGCCATACGGAGCGTCTGCTTGAACGACTCCAAAGCGCCTTCCATTTTCTTGCCGACCACCGGAAGATGCTCAAGAATCCGGGCTGT
The DNA here is from genome assembly GCA_021371795.1 of Planctomycetaceae bacterium. NCBI lineage: Bacteria > Pseudomonadati > Planctomycetota > Planctomycetia > Planctomycetales > Planctomycetaceae > Planctomycetaceae bacterium. Next base: position 17,470 of record JAJFVK010000013.1, read on the forward strand.
TGTGCTTCGCAAATCTTCATATTTATGGCTCAAACGCACCTTAGACAGAAATCTTGCGATAGCGCCCTGCGAAACATCGATAGCCATTGAATTATCGTTAAGAACTACAAGCAATTGCCTTTTCACAAGGCCGAGATTATTAAGAGCTTCAAAATTAGCGCCATTGACAATGCTCGCATCGCCGACAAAAGCAACTATCTTATCGTTAGTTTTAAGTTTCTCACAAGCCAGAGCCAGGCCGAGTGCGGTTGGTATTGATGTGCCCGCATGCCCGACAGAAAACTGGTCGTATTCGCTTTCCGATGGCGATGGAAATCCGCTGATTCCGTCTTTCTGCCGCAGTTTAGCAAACTGGTCTTTTCTGCCGGTCAGAATTTTATGAGCGTAGCATTGATGCCCGACATCCCAGACGAGTTTATCTTTGGTGAAATCGAAAACGTAGTGCATCGCGATTGTCAATTCGATTGCGCCAAGATTGCTGGCAAGATGTCCGCCGCATTTGCTGACGGAATAGGTAATAAAATGACAAATCTCCGAAGCAAGTTTGTTAAGCTGCGGAATAGTCAGAGTCCTCAAGTCTTGAGGATAATTTATTTTATCGAGAAATTCATATTGCATACACTGCATATTTTATTTTGTCCTGTGAATAATTTCGTAAGCAAGCGATTTTAAAGTTTGTGCTTTCTCGCCAAAAGATGATAAATTCTCAATCGCCTGGTTTATAATATTTTCTGCGTGTTTGCGGGATTCTTCCAAACCGAACAAAGCCGGATAAGTAACCTTGCCCTGCTTTGCGTCTTTTCCCGCTGTCTTACCGAGCGTCTTCGTATCTGAAACAACATCGAGAATGTCGTCGGCCACCTGAAACGCCAGCCCCAGATTCAGTCCGAATTGTGAGAGACATTTTTTTTGTTCTTCATCAGCGCTGCCTGCGATTGCGCCAAGACGAGCCGACGCCTGAAACATTTTCGCGGTTTTATTAATATGAATCAGCGATAATTTATCAGCGTTTGGTTTTGAGTTTTCCGCAATGATGTCGTCCATCTGCCCGGCTATCATTCCCGCCGGCCCCGCAGCCTGTGCCAATATTTTTGCCATCTCAACCGCTTTTTGCGATGTGCTGATATCTTCCGCCAGAACTTCAAACGCCATAGTCAAAAGCGAATCGCCTGCCAGAATCGCCGTCGCTTCATCGAACGCCTTATGACAACTGGCTCTGCCTCTGCGAAAATCGTCATCGTCCATCGCCGGCAAATCGTCATGTACCAGCGAATAGGTATGAATCATTTCGATTGCAGCCGCCGCATTTAAAGCGTCGTCATTACATTTACCGCCGACAAGCTCGCAGCACCAAAGCACAATCGCCGCCCTGACCCGTTTGCCAGGCGCAGCAAGTACATATTTTATCGCTTCAGCAAGTCTTGCCGGAATGCCGTTCCATTGGCCAAGTATTGCTTCAATTCTGCCGTTAGCCAAATCAGCTTTTTCAGAAACCGCCTTTTTAATATCTACCTGTAACATCTTTATTTATCGTAATCGTGTCTAAAATATGGCAACTTTTCGCAAACATGTTATTATACCGTATCTTAAGATTTGGATACAGTCAAAATATATGATTAAAATTAAGATACTAATTTTAGGCGTTACCGCCGGCGGCAAAGGAAAATTAGCCTTTGAACTCGCCAAAAAACTCGATGGCGAAATTATCAGCGTCGATTCGATGAAAGTCTATCGCAGAATGGACATCGGCACTGCCAAGCCTCCAAAAGAAAGAGTAACGGAGGTAAAACATCATTTAATAGATGTCGTCGAACCGAGCGAATCGTTCAGCGTTGATACATTTTTAAACCTCACAGAACAGGCGGTAAAAGATATTCAGTCCAGAAACAAACCGGTCATTGCTGTCGGCGGAACGGCAATGTATATCAAGGCGATGCTGTACGGCATTTTCGAAGGCCCCGGCACGGATGAAAACATTAGAAAAAAGCTGAAAGAGCGAATCGCTGCCGTTGGCCTTGAAGAATTGCACAAAAAACTCACCGTCGTTGACACCGAAGCCGCAGGTCGAATACATCAAAACGATGAGAAGAGAATTATCCGTGCGTTGGAAGTTTACGAACTTACCGGCAAGCCTATTTCTTCATTTCAAAATCAATTTTCAGCCGAGCCGAAAAACGATTGGCTGGTAATAGGCCTGCAAAGAGACAAGGACGACGCCTCGCACAGAATTAATACGAGAATAAAAAAGATGGTTGAAATGGGACTCGTCGATGAAGTCAAGTCATTGTTGGCCGAAGAAAAACCGTTAAGTATGCAGGCCAGATGCGCGATTGGTTACGCGGAGATTATAAATTATCTCGAAGGCAAAGAAACTCTCGAAAATTCGATTGAGCAGATAAAAATCAATACCCGCAGATTCGCCAAAGCGCAAAGAACGTGGTTTAAGACATTTCGATTTGCAAATTGGCTCAACCTCGCCCCGGATGATAAAGTCGAGCAAGTTCTCGACCGAGCATTAACTCTTCTAAAATAAACGGAAGGGAGAGGATTCGAACCCCTGGTACGTTGCCGCACTGTGGTTTTCAAGACCACCACCTTAAGCCGCTCGGTCACCCTTCCAAATAACTGTCTAATAAGCACTTATGCTTAATAAACGCCGTATTATCTTTTCAAACAGTACTTAAAATTTGCCGCGACAAAGGATTTAGAACCGCAAAATCCAAGTGCCGGATAGCTTAGGGTGATTTTACACCCCGCAGGTCAGTTTTGCAAGAAAATTTACGGCAGTCTTTGACAGTTATTGCTCGTTCTGTTATAAATTTACGTAACGCCGACTCGACTTTCTCATCCGTAGTTCACTGGTCGAATCATTTCGGGCGTTTTTTTGTTTTTTAAGGCAATATAAAATTCAATGGAATTACTTTACGATTTTATCTATCTGCTTGCGCTAATCGCGTACAGTCCTAAAATTATCTACCGTGCCATAACACAGAATCGGTACAGAACCGGCTGGGACGAAAGACTCGGCAAAGTCCGTCGAAATTCGCCGCAGAAAAAATGCGTCTGGATTCACGCCGTCAGTGTCGGCGAAGTCAACGCGACTAAAACTCTCGTTGCAGAACTCAAAAAGCAGCTTCCCGATTATGAAATAATAATCAGCGTAACAACCGATACCGGTATCGAGCAGGCACGAAAAATTTACGGCAAAGATTTGAGATTATTTTTCTATCCTTTCGATTTTTCGTTTGTTGTTAAGCGTGCGTTTAAAAAATTGAAACCGAATATTTGCCTGCTGATGGAACTTGAGGTTTGGCCTAATTTCACATCGAGAGCGACAAAGCTGAATATCCCTGTTGTCGTCATCAACGGCAGAATCAGCGACAGAAGTTTCCCACGCTACAAACTCGTCAGGCCGATTGTTGCCAATACATTTAAAAAGGTCGCCCTGTTTCTTTCGCAGGATCAAACTTATGCCAAGCGTTTTATCAAACTTGGCGGCAGAAAAGAATCGACAGTTGTTACCAGCAGTTTGAAGTACGACACTGCACAAGTTGTTGACAAAGTCGAAGGCGCTGACAAAATCGCACAGCAAATAAACTTTGCCAATCAAAAGCTCATTGTCGCCGGCGGAACAGGTATCGATGAGGAAAAAATTATAATCGACATTTTCAAAAAATTAAAACAAAACGTAAATTACAGTGATGTTCGTCTGGTAGTCGTACCGCGAAAACCGGAACGCTTTAATGAGGTCGCCGATTTGATTGTCAAGTCGGGTCTTGAACTTACACGATACAGCAAAATAAAATCCGGCGAACAGGCTGCCGAAATAAACACATCTACCGTAATACTCGGCGATACGATGGGGGATTTGCGAAAATTTTATTCGCTGGCTGAATTGGTTTTCGTCGGCCGTTCGCTTGTGCCGATGGGCGGCTCGGATATGATGGAATCGACCGCTATGGGCAAATGCACAATCTTTGGCCCGCATACGTTTAACTTCAAGGGAACTGTAAAATCCCTGCTTAACGCAAAAGGCGCAATTGAAGTAGCGGACGGAAACGAACTTTATAAAACGCTGTGCAAATGCCTTGATGAGCCGCAGTTCGCCAAACAAATCGCGTCAGCAGGCCAAAACGTGATTAAAGAAAATCAGGGTGCAACTCAAAAAACAGTTGCTGCTATCCTTGGGTTACTCAAAAAATAGGTTTCGAAAATTGACTGCGGAACTCTTTCGGACACATTTTTTTGATTTGCCGAAACCGTCTGTTGAAATTTGCTAAGCTCTGAAATCCGGATTTAAAACATATTTCCAATATACTCATATCAGTCTCAATCAGAAGAGCACAGGCACTGTTTATGCGAAGTTCGTTAAGGTAATTGACATAATTTTTACCGGTTGTCCGTTTAAAAAACCGGCTGAAAGCCGAAACGCTCATATGTACAGAATCCGCAACCTCCGTAAGATTTATTTCTTCACCGTAATTTTTACTAAGATACTCAAGAACCTTATCTATTCTGTTGCTCTGTTCTGAATTGATATTTTTCGTGAATATTTTCAGAGATAACACTTCTACTTTCTTGCATCCGCCGAGTTTGTCCAGTATATCAAGCAAAGACAGCATTTTTTTAAAATCCTGCTGCCCGTCCATTTCAAGCATTTGAGCGATTATCTCATCTCTCATTCCGCCGTTAAAACAAATTCCTGCTGCGCTTTTATTTAGCAGCGTCCTGATGATTTTAAACTCCGGCCTTTCCCATATTACATCGCCAAGAAAATTTTTATCGAATTGAATCACACACGCCTTATTGTCCGCCGTCGTATTTGTTTTTTTCGACTGCCACGTATGCGGCACATTGGGCCCGATTAACACAAGGTCGCTTTCGTTATAATTATTTATGCTGTCCCCTACAAATCTTTGGCCCCTGCCCTTAAAAATAGCCGTAAGTTCATATTCATTGTGATGATGCCAATTGAACGAAAATTCACGTTCTTGTCTTACACAATATCTGAAAGACAAATCCGACGACGGCAGAATTTTTTCAAAATTTGGTTTCATATCCAACAACCCATACTTTATTGACCAATATAATGCATATTTTATCAATAACAAGCAAAAAAGTACTAAAAAACGCCAATATCCGCAAAGCTAAATTATCTTTTATTTGTAAAATGGGATTATCTTTTCAAAAGGATATTTATGAGAACACCGGATTTTAATAATATACTGAAAGTGCTCAACAGGACAAAACCTGACCGTCCGACATTGTTTGAATTTTTTCTAAATAAACCTCTATATGAAAAAATTGCCGGAAAAGAAATTGTCGCCGCCAATCCCGATTGGCAGTGGAACACTGTCTGTCCGGTTCTAATACACGCTTTCAAAAACGCCGGCTATGATTACGTAACTGTTCAGGGCAGCGAGTTTACTTTCCCCAACCCGGAGCCGGAGCATAAAAAGACTATTTCTCTGAATGCGGGAAATGCAATTTACGATAGAGATAGTTTTAATGTTTATCCCTGGCTTGACCCACAAAACTTCGATTATTCGCCGTTAAAAAATGCTGACAGGATGCTTCCAGACGGAATGAAATTAATAGTATGTGGTCCTTGTGGGGTTCTGGAAAATGCAATTGCACTTGTTGGCTATGAGCGTCTTTGTATGCTATCGTTTGATAACCCAACTCTCGTCAGTGATATTTTCGGCGCGATAGGCGAAAGACTGGTTAAATATTATCAAATATGTGCTTCATACGATACTGTTGGAGCGTTAATTTCAAATGATGACTGGGGTTTTAAAACTCAAACAATGCTTTCGCCTGCCGATATGCGGAAATATGTTTTGCCGTGGCACAAAAAAATCGTTGATACAATCCATAAAGCAGGCAAGCCTGTAATTCTTCACAGTTGCGGCAAGCTTGACGATGTTATGGATGATATAATTCAAATGGGTTACGATGCGAAGCATTCGTATGAAGACATTATCGAACCTGTCGAAAGTTTCTACGGAAGAATGAGCGGCAAAATCGCGATTGTAGGCGGAATCGACCTTGACTTTATTATTAATTCATCGCAGACAAAAATAAAACAACGCTGCATTGAAATGCTGAAATTGAGCGAAAGGAAAGGCGGTTATGCGTTGGGGACAGGAAACAGTGTCCCTGATTATGTTCCGGATGAAAACTACTTTGCGATGATTGATACGGTTCGATAGTTTGTCCCGCCATATTCAGTTAAACCTGTAATGCTTTTCTCATTTAGGCAGATTAACTTTTTTCATAACAACTTTGGTTTCATAATTAAACTTCTGACCGCCCAGCGACGCGTCAACCATAGCGCCGACATCAGTCATAATAAAGACCGCCATACCGTCTTTGTAATCCGCTTTTGCCGCCGCTCCCCATTTGATTGCCACACCTGTTACCTGCGCAGCGAAAGCGTACTCGCCGGAAATGAATCGTTCAAAATCCTGCTGCTCTCTGAAGAAGATAATTTCACGGTAAAACTCGCCGCCTAATGAAAGCCCGCCGGATGCCTGTTTCATATCACAGTAGCCGACCATCTCGCCATTCTCATAAACTTCGCCTCTGCCGTAGGCAAAGCCGGCGAGAAATGCACCTTTGAAAATCTTCGGCAGCACAGCATAACCATACGATTTATCAAAGAAAGTCTGCAAAGTAGGGTCTTTTTCTTTCATAATCTCAATAGCTTCAGCAGCTTCAGATTGAAGTTTAATCTTTTGATAAGGCTCTTTCGGAGTAACTTCACATCCGCATACGAACATCGCAAAAACAAAAAAGACCGCCAAAGAAACTTGCATCGCTTTCATACTTTACCTCCATGGTAAACCATAAAAAAACATTATTTTGTCAATAAATTCTGTTATTAGTAAATTTTAACATCAAATTACGTCTCGGAAGAGAATACATAATTGTATCCTTTTCCTTGAAAATTTCAATAGCCTGCATAGTCTATTCTTTTACCTGTTTTTCCCATGCCGATTGTGCCTGTTTTTGCAAAAAAATTACATCTTTTTAAGCTCGCCAGACTGAAGAGAAAATTTTAAATTACTTTTCGACTTGCTCGCAGGATTGTTCGAATCAGCAGGTTCGAAGACAACATTATCTACTTTTTTTTCCACAAATTTTCTTGGGCTATACTCAACCATTGTATAATCTACAAACATTGACAGAACGCCATTTTTTGTCGCCGCATAAAATACAATTGGTTCTCCTTCTATTGTTATATTTGTTTTCTTTAATCCATAAAATCCCTGCTTCGACTGATAAGCGAATATAAATTTCACTCTCTGTTCATCAGGATTTTTTGTACTCTCTACCGAAACAAAATGATTATTAGTTATTATGGCGGGCGTAAAGAAAAACCTGTTTATCGCACCTTTCACAGCGCCTTTTGCAATTATATTAATAAGTAAAAAAGGCAAGACAAATCCAACAAGGAAAAGCACCATATACACTATTTTTCTCTTTACCGACATCCATTCCGCTTTCAAAGAAAAATACAGCTTTAATTATACCTGTTATGTTATCTTTGGCAAATCGTTTTTGAGCGTATCCGAAACAACATCCAGCAGTGTTTTTAATGTACCTAAATCAATCGCAACCGGCGGCATAAGCACAATCACATCCGACAACGGCCTCATCATCACGCCTTTTTGCCGCATAGCGGTACAAAGCTTGGCACCAATGAGCTTTTCATAAGCGAAAGACTCTTTTGTCTTTTTGTCTTGCACTATTTCGATACCGCTCATCAAACCGCATTGCCGAACATCGCCGATGTAATCCAGATTTGAAATTTTATTGAAATATTCTTTCATCAACTTAATTTTCGCAGGCAGCGATTCGATAATTTTATTTTTCTCGAACAGTTCCAGCGAAGCAACCGCCGCCGCACATGCCAGCGAGTTGCCCGTGTACGTATGGCCGTGATAAAAGGTTTTGCAGTCTTCAGGCTGACCTAAAAACGCGTCAAAAATCTCCTGCGTAGCAAGCGTCGCAGCCAGCGGCAGATAACCGCCTGTTATGCCTTTGGCGACACACATAATGTCCGGCTCAACATCTTCATTCTCACAGGCAAACATCTTTCCTGTCCTGCCGAAACCTGTCGCGACTTCATCGGCAATCATCAGCACGTTATATTTTTGGGTAAGTTCTCGAACGCCCTTTAAAAATCCCTGCGGATGAACAATCATTCCCGCCGCGCCTTGCACTAATGGTTCGACAATAATCGCACAGGTCTTGCCGGATTCTTTTTTCAAGATTTCTTCGATTTTATCCAGCGTAAATTGTTTACACTGTTCGCTGCTGCCGTCGAACCTGTACGGAAATGGCGAAGGCACAAAATGTGAATCGAAAAGCATCGGCCGAAAGATGGAATGAAACAATTCGATACCGCCGACACTGACCGAGCCGATTGTATCGCCGTGGTAGGATTGACCAAGTGCGATGAATTTATCGCGTTTCTGCCATGTGTTGCGATAATATTGATATGCGATTTTTAACGCGATTTCAACGGAAGTCGCGCCGCTGTCTGAATAAAAAACTTTGCAAAGATTTTTCGGCGCAATACTGACAAGTTTCTCCGCAAGTTCGATTGATTTTGTCTGCGCAAGGCCGAGCAATGTACTGTGTGAAATTTTTTCGAGTTGACTGCGAATCGCATCGTCTATTTTTTTCACACGATGACCGTGAACATTGCACCACAGACTGCTTACGCCGTCGATATAGCGATTGCCTTCGGTATCGATTAAATAAAAACCGTCGCCGGACTCAATCACTACCGGCTCGGTTTCGAGCCAGCCTTTCATTTGCGTAAACGGATGCCAGAGATACTGCTTATCGACGTTGATTAATCGTTGCGTGTTTTCGTTCATACTATTTTACTTTTTCATAAAATTTATCTTTTGGCGACTGATTATAAACGTTGGGGTCATTGCTGTATTTACCGACAAAACCCTGAAGTTCTTTTGTCGAAGCGGTCAAAACAATTCTGTCGTTTACATTTTCATGTTTCACGGCATTCGGGTCGGCCTTTAATATTTTATCAACACCTTCCGGATTCATCGCCAGCAAACTCAATCCATTGTCGTGCATTTCGACTTTCACGAACGTATGAGCGCCAATGAGATGTGCTTTATAATAATCGTTGCCGGGAATATTCATATCTTTAGGATAAAGGTCGAGAAAAGATTCGCTTCCGACTTTGCCCAGCATAGCCTCAAATTTTGCAATTCCCTTTTCGTCGGTGTAAATTACATCATATTTTTTGCCCGCGACAGAACTGAACTGCCAGAAATTGTTCGAATCGGCCTGATGCCATTTGCCGACAAGATTAGCGTCAAACACGATTTCGTTTTCTGTAAACAGCGGATGTAGCGACGGCACACAACCACCCAAAGCAACAGCGAGTAAATAAAAAGCTATTTTTTTGATTTTGGTTTTCATAAATTAATCTCCTTAAAGAATTAATTTGCAAAATTCAGATTAGTTGGACAATATTATATTATGTGGCAGACAAATGAAAAGGATAAACTTGCCCGGCAGAGGCAGGCGATGATTCAAACTCAGCTCAAGGCTCGCGGAATCAGCAACCCTGCTGTTTTGCAGGTAGTGGGCGAAATCCCGCGGGAAATTTTTATTCCCGCCCAGTTGCGTCCGCAGTCCTACGACGACAATCCGCTGCCAATCGGCCACGGCCAGACAATCAGTCAGCCGTACATTGTCGCCCTGATGACACAGGAACTAAAAATAGATAAGCAATGCGACATCCTCGAAATCGGCACCGGCAGCGGCTATCAGACCGCTATACTGGCAGCACTTGGCAAACGCGTTTATACTATCGAGCGAATCGAACAGCATTCAGCCGATGCGGTGGAGCGTTTGAAGAAATTAAACATAACAAATGTGGATTTTGCAATTGGCGACGGAACTTGCGGCTGGTCAGACGACATAAAATTTGATAGAATCATAATCACTGCCGCTGCGCCGAAAATGCCGGAGCCATTGGCCGAACAATTAAAAATCGGCGGATTGGCGATTGTACCAATCGGCGAAGAAATCGTACAGGAATTTGTGCTGCTCGAAAAAACAGCGACAGGTTTTAAATCGAAAAATATTTGCGGCTGCAGATTTGTAAAACTTATAGGAAAACACGGCTTCGCGGAACAATAATGACGGAAAAAGAATTTAATAATTTAAGCCTCGACACTCCGATACAGTATTTGAAAGGAGTCGGGCCTGCGCGGGCGCAAACACTGGCGAAACTGGAAGTCAAAACCGCGACTGATTTGCTCGAGTATTATCCGCGAGAGTGGTCTTTTGCGCCGGAGCCGATAAAAATTGAACATCTCAATCCCGACCATAATGTTACGCTGATAGGTTACGTCGAAAGCACCGACTGGCAGGCGTGGCGAAGGCCACCTTTTTTTGAAGCGTATATCAACGACGACACGGGATTGTGCAGAATCATCTGGTTTAACGGCAGATACCTCAAAGATAAAATCACGCCCGGAATGAAAATCGCCGTCTGGGGCAAGACAGCTCTTTATAAGCATCAGCTCCAGATTGCCAATCCAAAATTTGAAATTATACCAGAAGATGAAAACATCCCGGATAACTTAAGCGGCCCCGTTTATCCGGCAACAGCGAATCTGTCCAGCGCACAGATAAAAAAGATAATTCACAATTCGCTCCTCGGCCTTACAGAGCTAATCCCGGAATTTTACGACTCGGCGTTTTTGAAAAAGTCAAATCTCATCGACAGAAAAAAGGCGTTTCAGTGGATTCACAATCCCATTGACGAAAACCAAATCGCAAAGGCAAAACGTCGGTTGAAATATGATGAGTTGTTTCTGATGCAGACTGCACTCGCCGTTCGCAGATATAAAGTCAGACATTACGAAAAAGCACAGTCCCTTTTGCGGACGGATACGATCGATTCACGAATCCGGAAAAGATTTCCGTTTCTGCTCACCGAAGACCAGGACAAAACAATTGAGGAAATTGTCGCCGATTTGACCAAACAAATCCCGATGAACCGCCTGCTTCAGGGCGATGTCGGAAGCGGAAAAACCGTCGTAGCTCTTTACGCCGCGCTGGTGGCAGTCGCGAATAAAAAACAGGTGGCGATTATGGCGCCGACCGAAATTCTGGCCGCGCAGCACTTCACGAGTATTGAGCGTTACCTGAAAGACAGCAATGTAAATCGGTGTTTAATCACCGGCGGTCTTACCGGCGATAAGCGAAAAGAAATCCTCGCGGACATAAAATCCGGAAAGACAAACATTGTCGTCGGCACTGTCGCTATTTTGCAGGAGGATATCCAGTTCGCAGACCTTGCACTGGTAATAATCGACGAGCAGCACAAATTCGGCGTTCATCAGCGTGCGGGACTGCGAAAAGACACAACACCCCACTGCCTTGTTATGACGGCAACGCCGATTCCAAGGACGCTGGCGATGACGGTATTCGGCGATTTGGATATTTCTATCATCAGACACTGCCCGCCCGGCCGAGGCGATGTCGTTACAAGATACATTCATCCGGAGGATTTGCCAAAGGCCTATGAATTTATCCGTGAAAGGCTCAAAGCGAGAAAACAGGCGTTTTTCGTATATCCAAGAATCGTTGACAGCGAAAACGGCGACGTCAAAGCCGCGATTGCCGAATATGAAAATCTGCGAAAGAAAATCTTCCCTGAATTTAACATCGGTCTGCTGCACGGCCAGATGAAAGGCGATGACAAACAAAGGATTATGGAAGAATTCAGAAAAGGAAAAGTCAACTGCCTTGTCTCAACGGTTCTCATTGAGGTCGGAATCGATATTCCGAACGCGACGATAATGGTTATCGAGGAAGCTGATATGTTCGGCCTTGCGCAACTGCATCAGCTTCGCGGCAGAATCGCCAGAAGCTCATCAAAATCATATTGCCTGCTCGTCGCGCAGACAGAAAATGAAACCGCCAACAACAGACTTGAAATTATGGAACAAAGCAACGATGGTTTCGAAATCGCCGAGCACGATTTAAAAATTCGCGGCCCCGGAGAATTATTAAGCTCACGCCAGCACGGCCTACCCGATATGAAAATCGCCAACATTATCGACGATATGGATTTGCTGCAAATGGCACGAAAAGATGCGTTTGAACTCGTCGAAAAAGACCCTATGCTGACCTCCGCCAATCACAAAAACATCAGGGCTGAACTCGTCCGCAAATTTTCCGACTCACTGACTCTTGTTGACGTTGCCTAAACAATATTTACCCTTATTTGGTCAAACATTACCCATCATAAGATTTATTAAAAAAAATAAATTGCATAGAAATATAAAAAAGATATAATAACATAAGTCTTTGTTAATTCAGTAGTTGAAGTTTGTTTGAAATTGTAAAAATTTTAAAGACTTTCAACATATAGATTATCAAGTTGAAACGATTCAACAATTATATAGAGGCAAAACGGATTTATGGCAGTAACGCTAAAAGAAGTCGCGAGAATGGCTGGAGTTTCGCCAAGTACGGCTTCACACGCAATAAGAGGAATCCATCCCGGCAAGCGTGCCTTGTCAGCACTGACGATAAAAAGGGTACGCGAAGTAGCGGAGCAATTGGGATACAGACCCAACCTTCTGGCGGCTGGTTTAGCAAACAATAAAACTTTCACAATTGGCGTAATGGTGGCGAATCTGCGGGGAAATTTCCATGAAAGAATTCTGAAAGGCATCACTGAAACTATTTACCCGGAATACACACCCCTGCTTTCGGTACACAATAATCAGCCGGACAGAGAACACAGGGAGATAGAGTTTTTCATTGGTAAGCACGTCGATGGAATTATAGCCGCTTATTCAGGCTACCAGCAGAATATTCATATTTATCGTGAAATTCAAAAGTACAAAATCCCTTTGGTTCTTGTTGATAGGGGTATTGAAGATTTCCAGTGTCATCTGGTGAAGAGCGATTATTATAATTCCGCGTATATAGCCGTCGAGACACTGAATAAATTAGGCCACAGAAATATCGTCTTCGCGTTATCAGGCCGGCAGTCTGAAAACACGAATATGCTTATAGATGGTTTCAAAGCGGCAGTTTCTGAAAAGAATTTAAACGAGTCTGCTGAAATTTACAATGCGGATATGCCGGCGTCATCCGAGGATGACTCGAAGAATCTGGCGGAAAACATAGTTGATTATATTAAATCTAAAAAACCGCAGACGACCGCCCTGCTTGCCGAAAGAGATTGGCTCGCATATGAAATTCTTGCCGTTTGTCAGGAAAGAGGAATCAAAATACCGCAGGAAATCTCATTAATGGGTATCGAGGATTCCGACCCAAGTGCGCTGCGATGCGTGGGATTAAGCTCTGTGCGTATCGAATTACATGAAGTTGGAAGACGCGCAGCCGATTTACTCGTCAAAATCATTAACAGTGCTGAAGTCGGCAATGAACCGCTGGCCGTCAAGCCGACTGTGATGCTTCGTCGGACGACTTCGCCTTTGAAATAATTATCGCTTTTGTTGTCTCAACAAATTGTTTGACCAAAATAATACACAGCACAACAGAGGCAATCGCAGCTAAAATACCAATATAAGGTATCAATGACGCCAGAGACACAATATATGATGCAAGAGCGAGGTCTTCGTTCACGAACGGCGCGTTAATATTACGTTCTCTGCAATAGAGATTCATATCCTTTGCAAGCCCCACCCACGCAACATATATCCAATAAAGATTGAAGATTGGTACAAAACAAAGACCGACAGCTAAACCCGGCGATGTCCGAGCTTTGCCGTCCTGTATGAGTTTCCAGAATCGATACAGCAAGATGTAATTAAGAACAACAGCGGCAACAAGAGCGGGAATACCAATTAAAATAAATGAAAAAACCAACCCGAGAGAAATCAGCCATGTAAACCAAAGCCATAACTTATGAAATGATTCAGGCGTATAATTAGTTTCTGAAGGAACATAAGAAGTCAGACTTATTCCCGGCGGTGTCGGCGGAATAGCAGAAAACTTATCTGCGAACTCACAGGCATCTGCGCGAATCCAGTCAGCCATTCCTTCTTTCCACACCAGCGTTTGCCGCTCAATAGTGCCGTTTTGAATCGAAGATATAATCGTAGCTTCATCGACCGGCCCAATACGCTGATTGTTACGCACATAATACCACATAAGCACCCTTTCAAGTCATTAAAGGCTGAACACTCGTTCTTACGTACAAACCTTAACAGCAACCCCTAAAATTGTTATTGTGAGGAATCCTGCATATCTTTAGCGAAGCAGGATGACGAAGCAATCTCAATTTTTCGAATTATTAGAGGTTGCCTAACGGATTACGGATTAGCGTCGTTTGTCTCGGCAGGATTTGTCGGTTCTTCGCTCGGAGTATTCGGCTCACTCGGCATATTCGGTTCGCTCGGCGTGTTAGAGTCTTTAAGCTCCGCATCTACTGCTGCCGACTGATCTGCTGGCTTATTTTCCGGTTGTTCTTCAGTCTGGTCTTCAGACAGCACTTGAATCTCGGTAAATTTAATCAATGGGAAATTACTCAATGGGTCGGTTGAAATTTCGCCGTTAAGACCGACTTTTTTGCCGTAGTACTCTTTCAAATCGCCCTGCACTGCCGCTGTTGCCGGTTCTGCATAGCTTACAGGTTTGTCTTTATCATCCATTACTATATAACGTTTAAGGTCAGGTCTGCGGCTGTAAACAGCGGAAGGCTTGAACATACCCGTCATGTCAAATCTTGTACCGATACCGGTTTCGGCTTTCTTTTTCTGGCGTTCGTTTTCAATCTCTTCCAGTTGTTTTTGCAATGCGGATTTCTGGCCATCAATCAAACTTGCGGATTGCTTTGCCAGTTCATAGCGGGAAACTGTTTTGAGTGTATATTGTGCATATTCCGCTGCTTTGCCTGCGTCTTTATCAGCCGCAAGCGATTCGAGTCCCGCCCTTATCGCGACATAATTCTGGTCGGCAAGCGGTTTGACTTTTTCGTCTTCAAGCTGTTTGGTATAAGAATAATACTGCTCAAGGTATTTGTTGTTTGGATCAACCTGGTCAACAACTACATTTGGAGTTGAAAAACCTGCCGGTTTTGCTTCCTTTGTCGCTGCCGCTGTCTTTGCAGCAGGCTTGGTTGTTTTCATATCAATCTCATCGGCCTTGCGAAGGAATTTGATATATTGCGTATTCAACCACAGTGTAGCGCCTTCCGGCGGGGTAATTTTATAATAATCGCCGACAGGTTGGCCGAGCAGGCGAACCTTTTGGTCTTTGTTTAATGTTACTTGAACGCTGTCCGAAACCATCGCATCGCGGTCGTCAGCGCCGGCATAAACGCGAACATTATCAGAGTTGACAACACCGATTTCAGGTTTATTTACGTCAACCTGAACATACTGTTTGAAAATCCAGGAAAAGCTGCCCGGCGGAGGCATAATCTGACTCCAGGTAAACTGCTCACCGAGTACAACTATTCTTGCAGGCTGGCCGATTTTGCCGCAACTATAGAAATTCATACCCGGCCCGGAACGAATATTCAGGTCAGCCGCTGTAACTTCGCCGACATAAGGATATTTAAGCTCTGCCGCAGATGCGTTTGCTTCCGCCGACACCGGAGCCGCCGTCGTTTCCTCGACTGGTGCGCCCATCGCCGCCGGCCTTTTACTCTCGGCTGCGAAAGCGGTTACAGACGCCAACACTGATAGTATGATTGCTAACTGGTAAAATCTAATCCGTTTCATAATCTTCCCTTTCCTTAAGAAAGTATGTATATTAATATTGTTAATGAGGTTTTATTATCACAAAGCGTGCGCAATTGTCAAATATTTCTTTAAGATTCCAATCTGCGAATCTCATCTTCGCACATTTTCTTTTGCGCCGGGTCAGACAGTTTGACGACCGATTTTTTCAGATATTCGAGAGCTTTTTTCGTATCTGAAAGGTATCTGCCGTAAATTATACCCAGCATTAACATTACCTGCTCTGAAAATTCGTAATTTCCGTAACAGGCCATGAATTTTTCATAAGCTTGGGCAGCGTTCGCCCAATTGCCTGAAGACATAAGCTGATTAGCGATATCGAGCATTGCCTGCCGCGGCAGAGGCTGCCTGTCGTCCTCTTTGGCCAGTTGCAAATACGAATCCGCCGCCGAAGCGACATTACCTTCGCTTAGCCGTGTCGAAACTTCCCTGCGAAGCGAAGAGATTCTATCTTCCGTCCGCTGCTGCGCTTCGGATTTAACTTCTTTGACTTCGATTTTCTTACTGATTGTGCCGCCGAACGGGTCAACGCCTTCAGCAACAACATCACGATAAACGCGTCTGCGGTTCCATTGCTTAATCATTGACCACAAATCGAAATGGTCTTCAGAAAGCAGCCCCAACACCCGCAACAAAAAAATCGAAAGGATTCCGAACGCGTAACCGCCAAGATGCGCATCGTAGGCGACATTTGCAGCTGAACGTGAAATAACATTATCGATTACAATTAATTTGACAATTATAAGGTACAACGCCGGTATTTCCATTGTCCCGATAATAAAAAACCAATAGACAATCGTGATAAGCGATTGCGGGAACAAAACAAGATATGCGCCGCAAACCGCCGCGATTGCGCCGCTGGCCCCGAGCACAGGCGTTGCCGCCCCGTCGCCGCTGATTGATGCAGCCAGAATATGTCCCAATGCGCTGAACACTCCGCCCGCCAAATAAAACACCAAATAGCCAAGATTGCCGAGCCGGTCGTTTACGTTATTACCGAACATATAAAGGAAGTACATATTTCCCAAAACATGCATAACGCTGCCGTGCAGAAACGCATAAGTTATAAACTGCCACAGGTACGGATAAGCTGGTGTGAGCATATATGCCGACGCCCATTTGTTCGCCGACTGCTGACCGCCGATGTACATCGCGGCAAATATTATAATATTAATGGCAATCAGCGCGTAGTTCATGTATGGCGTCCGCCATGGCTGAATATTAGTCCTAATCGGTAACAACATCCTGTAAAACCTTTTCTAAAAAAATCTCGAAATATATAGGGGAACGTGGTATTTTAATGACTTATGAACAATCATACAAGCAATTTCAAAAACCGTATAAAAAAAGTGCGAGCGAAGCTGGCGGATTTGAAAATCGACGCTTTAATCGTAACAAACCCTTCCAACGTCTCATATTTGAGCGGATTTTGGGGCGGCGATAGCTGGCTAATCGTTACTAAAGATTCAAACACACTAATTACCGACAGCAGATATACACTTCAGGCAAAAAAACAATGTAATTTATGTAAGATATACGAGCGAAAACTGAAAATGCCTGAAACTCTTGCCGAAATTTTCAAAAAAAGTCCAAAACTCAAAACTGCCGCCGTTGAAGCCTCTGTTTCGCTGACGATTTACAACACTTTGAAAAAGCAGTTGCCGACAAAACTCACGAACGTTCAGGGTATTATCGAATCGGTTAGAAAAATAAAAGACGCTTGTGAAATCGAAAAAATAAGACAGGCTGGCACAGTCGCGGAAAATGCACTCAAAAAAGTTTTGCCGAACATCAAAATCGGTATGACAGAAAAGCACATCGCCGCGATGATTGACTTTGAAATGAAAAAAGCGGGAGCCGAACCGTCATTTGAAACGAATGTATCGTTCGGCGCAAATTCAGCGATGGCACATCATCAGCCGTCAATGCAGAAATTGAAAAAAGTCGATACGATTCTGATTGACTACGGCGCGAAACTCAATGGCTATTGTAGCGACATCACAAGATGTTTCGCCGTTGGCAAAGTGAATAAATTTTACGCGAAAGTTTACAAAGCGGTATTGGATGCACAAACCGCAGCGATAAATATGCTCAAGGCGGGAGTGAAAGCCGTTGACGCAGATGCAACTGCAAAGAAAATTATCAAAAAAGAAAACTTGAAACCTTACGGCCATGGCTTGGGCCACGGCTTGGGCATAGACATACACGAATTACCCGCAGTTTCAACTTTTTCTACTTCAAATTTGCAGGCCGGCAATGTTATAACAGTCGAACCCGGCGTTTATCTCGATAATAAATTCGGAATAAGAATTGAAGATGATGTAGTCGTTACAGAAACCGGCTGTGAAATCTTAACAACATTGCTGACAAGCGATGAAGTACCATTAATGAAGATTTAAAAAATATTCTTCGTGCCTTAGAGTCTTGGTGGCTATAATTCATAAAAAACTGAATTTAGGAGAAACAAAAATGAAAAGCAGAATATTTATTTTTGTTATGTGTATTTTTATTTCCGGTTGCGGCGATTTCCCAAATCCCGGAAAGGGTTCAAACTCTGATGAATCAACCCCTGCCCGGTCGAATGTGGATGAATCGAAAATAACAGGCAACCGCATTACTTCCGCACTGGCCACATACAGAGCCGACCATCTGGAATTTCCTGCAAGACTTGATTTATTAGTGCCGAAATATATACCAAAGATAGACCCGCCGCTTTCCGGAAACAAAAGCTGGATATACAAAACTTACGAAGACAACCAGAGATACAAATTAAGCTTTAAGACCAGTACATCAGGTACGTCTGAATGCTACTTCGATTCCAAAGACAATCACTGGATTTCCGAGTAAAGACAAAACCATTACCTGTGATACTATCTCAATTTCAGCGGTTTATATTTTCCGCGGCGGTGAGCTAATCTGTCCGGATTTTCAGCCTGAACCTTTTCTTCATAAGCCGCGAAGTTGCCGACGAACCACTGCGTTTTGCCGCTGCCTTCAAACACAAGCAGATGCGTACAAATTCTATCGAGGAAAAATCTATCGTGGCTAATTACCATCGCGCAGCCCTCGAAGTTTAATATCGACTGTTCGAGAATCCGCATAGTACTAACGTCCAAATCATTGGTCGGCTCGTCAAGCAATAGAAGATTCCCGCCCCTGCGCAGCATTTTTGCAAGATGGATTCTGTTTCGTTCGCCGCCGGAACATTCACATACTTTTTTCTGCTGTTGCGAGCCGGAAAAATTATACTTCGCGACATACGCCCTCGACGAAACCGTCATCCCGCCAACAAGCATCGAATCTTTGCCGTCGGTAATTTCCTCGAAAATCGTTTTATTATCCTCCAGCGCATCGCGGTGCTGGTCAACATATCCAATAGAAACCGTCGAGCCGACATCGATTCCGCCGGCGTCCGGCTTTTCCTGTCCCGTGATTAGTTTCAACAGTGTGGTTTTACCGATACCGTTTGGCCCAATTACGCCGACAATCGCATTCGGCGGCAGTTCGAACGAGCAATTATCAATCAGCGGACTATCGCCGTATTTTTTGCAGACGTTCGTAAAAGTTATAACCTTATCGCCGAGCCTTTGTGGCGATGGTATCTGGATAAGAACTTCGTTTTGCTTGTCATCTTCCGCCTGCGAACTCAAGTCATTATAGGCGTTGATACGCGCCTGATTCTTTACATTACGCGCCTTGACGGAAGTATTAATCCATTCGAGCTCACGCGCAAGAGTTCTCTGACGCTGCGATTGCTGCTTTTCCATCACACGCAGCAATTCCGACTTTTGTTGCAGCCACGAAGAATAATTCCCCTCGAACGGCAGCCCTCTGCCCTTATCGAGTTCGAGAATCCATTTCGTAATATTGTCGAGAAAATACCGGTCGTGCGTTACGATAATAACCGTGCCGTGATATTCCCGCAGCGCAGTTTCAAGCCATTGAACAGTTTCCGCATCAAGATGGTTTGTCGGCTCATCAAGCAGCAGCAAATCAGGTTTTTCCAAAAGCGCCATACAAAGCGCAACACGTCTTCGCTCACCGCCCGACAAAATATTCACCGGCGTATCATCGGCAGGCAGAACCATCGCGTCGGAAACAATGTCAATCAGCCTGTCGGTTTCCCAGCCGTCGCAGGCATCGATTTTATCCTGATAAACCGCCAGCTCTTCCATCAGCTTATTCATTTTCTCATCTGACTGCGGCTCACCAAGCTGATTGGAAATCTCATTGTACCGCTCGACCATATCGAGTATCGGCTTTATCGCCGTCAGAAGATTTCCACGAACGGTCTTATCCATCTCAAGCTGCGGCTCCTGCGCAACATACCGCAGTTTCATTCCCGAAGTCAGCCGCGTTTCACCATGAAATTCCTTATCGATACCCGCCATAATCTTCAGCAGCGTACTTTTGCCGGCTCCGTTTTCGCCGATAACGCCGATTTTCGCGCCGTAGAAAAACGAAAGCGAGATATTTTTTAATACTTCTTTCTGCCCGAAGCTCCGGCAGACATTATTCATTTCAAATATAAATTTTGGAGGCATAATTTAGTCGATAGTTATTAGAAGTTAATAAATAGTTAATTGAATCACGGTGCAGATTATAATCGCTTATATAAAAAAACAAGCGGAAAATTAATTATACCAAAGATTGATTATACACAAAGAAAACCTATAATAGTCGCCTATGCCTAAACAGACGAAAAATATTATCGTTGTTTCAATTTACCTCGCGTTGATTGCGATTACGCTTGCGGTCTTTTGGCAAACGCGTAATTTCGACTTTGTAACGTATGACGACGGCGATTACGTCTATGAAAACGATTATGTGCTCATCGGCCTGACGCCGGACAATGTCGTCTGGGCATTCACAACCGGCGAATCAGCCAACTGGCATCCGCTGACCTGGCTTTCGCTTATGGCGGACGTTGAACTCTTCGGACCCCGCCCCGGCCCAATGCACCTTGTAAATCTATTGTTCCACATCGCAAACACCTTACTGCTTTTTGCGTTAATAAAAAGATTCACAGGCTCGCTATGGCCGAGCGCGTTTGTCGCCGCGGCATTCGCGATTCACCCGATGCACGTCGAGTCCGTTGCGTGGATTTCCGAACGCAAAGATGTGTTGAGCTGCCTGCTGTTCCTGCTCACCCTGACAGCTTACGCAAACTATGTTAATCGCCCGTCCGCACTGCGTTACATCGCAATAATTATAATTTACATACTCGGCCTTATGGCAAAACCTATGCTTGTTACCGTCCCGTTCGTGCTGATGCTTCTGGATTATTGGCCGCTGGATAGAGTTAGATGGCAAAAGTCGGATTTAAAACTAATCCTTGAAAAAATCCCATTTTTTGCTTTCGCATTTGCATCAGGCATTACCACATTTCTCGTCCAGCAAAATGGCGGAGCCGTAGCCGACATCGAGCAGGTCGCGTTGGGCAGCAGAATCGCAAACGCGTTTGTATCATATATAACCTATATCGAAAAAATGTTTTGGCCGACTAATTTAGCGGTATTTTATCCCTTGCAAACCGATATCTCATTTTACCAGACGGCTGTTTGTATCCTGCTTTTTGCGACAATATTTTTCACTGTACTTTGGTTTGGCAGAAAACATAAATATCTCATCACGGGTTGGCTTTGGTTTGTCATAACGCTCATACCCGTCATCGGCATCGTACAGGTCGGTTTGCAGGCCTGCGCCGACAGATATACTTACATACCGTATATCGGCTTGTTTATTATGTTTACATTCTCTGCAAAAGAATATATCGCCCAACGGCCCAAACTAAAAAATGTTGCAGTTGTTTTAGCGGCAGCAGTATTAATCGCACTCGGAACAATCACACACAAACAGACAGGCTATTGGAGTAACGGCATAACGCTTTTCTCACAAACGCTGAATGTAACAAAAGAAAATTACGTGGCGTACAATTGCCTTGGCGTTGCGTATGACAGGGTTGACCGCTTGGACAACGCCATAAACGCCTATCAGCAGGCAATAAAAATTAATCCGGATTATTGTACCGCGTATTATAATCTCGGAATTACATACCGCACGCTTGGTCGTTTCGAAGAAGCTGTCGCAGCAAATGAACTGGCCATAAAAATCAAGCCGAATTATCCGCAGGCGTACAATAATCTTGGAATCAGCTTGGGCAAACTCGGCAGGTTTCAGGAAGCGGCAAACGCCTATCAGCAGTCAATCCGGCTAAAGCCAAATTACGCCGATGCATATTGTAATTTCGGAAACATCTATTTAAAAATCGGTCAATTCCCGCAGGCCATAGAATTTTACAAAAAAGCGTTAAGCATACAGCCCAATTACGCCAAAGCGCATTTTGTCCTCGGCACAATTTATTTAAACACAGGCGATAAAAATTCAGCAATGGGAGAATATACAATTTTGCAAAACCTGAATACAGAACTTGCAAACCAATTATTAAGCCTGATTAACAACATCCATTAAGATGCCTCAAAAATCGTCATTGCGAGGAAGTTTTTGTGGCTTTAGACACAAAAAATGACGAAGCAATCTCAATTTCCTGAATTATTAGAAGTTACGTTAAAATTTTGAATTTGTTTCGTATTTCGGATTTCGTGCTTCGGATTTATTTTTTATATACCTTTGCCAGTTCCTTATTAACTCGCATACTGCACCAGTCTTTTCCGCACATTGTGCAGAAATCATCTTTGTCGCTTGTCTTGCCGCTTTTTGCGCAGGCCTGCTGATGGTATGCACCCGCCGTTTTCGGATCGAGTGACAATCCGATATGATTTTTCCAGTCGAAGGAAGCTCTTGCGATACTCAATTTTTTATCCCTGTCGGCGGAGTTAAGATGACCCCTTGCGACATCGGCCGCGTGCGCCGCGATTTTCGCAGCGACAACGCCCTGCCGTACATCGTCAACATCCGGCAGCCCCAAATGTTCCTTCGGCGTTACATAACATAAATACGAAGCGCCATAAAAACCGGCAGCTGTTCCGCCGATTGCGCTCGTTATATGATCATAGCCCGGCGCGATATCCGTTACCAATGGGCCCAGAACATAGAACGGCGCGTTATGACAATACTTCTGCTGAAGTTTCATATTTCTTTCGATTTGATTGAACGGCACATGTCCCGGCCCTTCAACCATAACCTGACAATTTCTTTCCTGTGCCCGCTGTGTCAGTTCGCCCAGAGTTTTCAATTCTGAAAGCTGTGCTTTATCCGTCGCATCCGCGATGCAGCCCGGCCGAAGTCCGTCACCAAGTGAAAAGCATACATCGTATTGGGCCATTATATCGCAGATGTCATCGAACAATTCATAGAATGGATTTTGTTTATTATGAACGGTCATCCATTTTGCGATTAGCGCCCCGCCTCGACTCACAATGCCGCAAACTCTGTTCACCGCATCCGGAAGATATTGCTTTAAAACGCCCGCGTGAATCGTGAAGAAATCGACGCCCTGTTTTGCCTGTTTTTCGATTGTGTCGAGAATTATCTTCGGAGTTATCTCATCGACGCTTCTGCCGATAATCATTTCATAAACCGGAACCGTACCGAACGGAATCGGACAATGCTCAACGAGTTGTTGGCGTATCTTGTCGAGGTCGCCGCCGGTGCTTAAATCCATAACCGTATCAGCGCCGACTTCCAGCGAGACAGCCAGTTTCTCCATTTCATCTTTAATGGACGAGCTTGCGCTGCTGGTGCCGATATTAGCGTTTACTTTGATACTGACCGCCCTGCCGATACCGATTGGCTTGAGATTCTTTTTCAGATGAACTCTGTTGGCAGGTATCACAAGTCTGCCCGCCGCGATTTCATCGCGTATTGTCGTTACTGGAATGTGTTCGCTTTTGGCTACAAATTTCATTTCTTTGGTTATAACGCCGTTACGTGCCGATTTAATTTGTGTCTTCATAATCTTTCCAATAACCGTTAGCCTCCAGCTTTATGCTGGGGGTTAAAAAACTAACAAAAAAAGGCCGCCTTTGTGAAAGCGACCTTTTAAAAATCATTTTTCCAATTTTTTCAATATCGCTTCCTACGCAGGCATCTCCCATAATGGGATAATCCTGTTCAGGTTCTAAGGGTATTTCTCAGCCCCGCGTCAACCGCAAAGCACCCCTGCTGAAAACGAGAGTATAAAACCGCTCTATCTGAAGGTCAAGGGAAAACAATTATTGTATTTGGTTGTATTTCCCGAAATTTTCGACAAAATACACAGAAATGAAAATCTTCTTTCGCAAAATATTAAAAGACTTGAAAAACTATATCGCTTTGGCCAAACTCCTGAAAGATGACAAAAGAGTGCCCAGAACATCAAAGATTCTATTGGCGTTTGCCATCGGTTATTTTCTGCTTCCGATAGACCTAATTCCAGATTTCATACCGGTAATTGGGCATTTGGACGACCTGATTATAGTTCCGACCCTGATTTTTATCGCGATAAAACTTATTCCCAGAGAAGTTTTCGATGAAAATTATAGACGGGTTTTCGGCAATTAATACAAATTGCAAAGAACAGGTAATATTCCCACTTCGTGAAGCGATTCAACAAGCTCTACCAGTCCCAGCAGCCAGACAAACCATAAAGCCTCAAACGCGGCTTTTCTGAATATTATTGGCCTTACAACATATTCTTTCGGCTCGTTCAATAATTTCAGCAAAGGAAAAAACAACGGCGTTTTTTTACAGTAACTGCTGAAGGCATCTTTGTGGATATACGCCAGTTTCTTCTCTTCAGACAAAATCACAAGCGGATATAACGTTGCGAAGCCCAAAACTATAAAAACCGGAATGGATATAGTTTCAGTTGCCAACCCCACGCCTATCGCCCCCAAAAAGCTAAAAAAATACAATGGATTTCTGCACATTGAATAAGGACCTGTCGTTATTAAAGTATTGCTTTTATAGCCGGAGATGTACAACGCACACCATAATCTGCCTGCCACTGCAATACCCACAAGAACAGACCCTGCCATAAAAAAAATCCCACTCCAGGGAACTTCTGCGTCCCATTTGCTTGCCGACATAAGTATCATAGCAACCACTAATACGACATAGAGTCTGGATATAAAAATACGATATTTTCTCGATAGGTTTTTGAGCACAATATAAGTCCTGCCTATTTAGTTCCAATCATTTCCAGCGGCTTCATCAAAATCGGCAGCGGTTCGACTTGCACCTCTGGCTTGTCTAATGAGCCTCTGACATAAACTTTCAAAAACGCTGCGCCGATACTTGACGTAAGATTATCGAAAAAGTGCGGATTTTCTTTACCCGCCGCGCTGTAAGCCACGAAATCTATATTAAGCGAATCATCTGTCGGCTTATACGTCCCGGTACCTCGAAGCGACGCCGTTGGGCCGTAAATATCCATTCTGCTGATTTGAACAGTCTCGCCTTTTACGAAAGCCTGAAGTTTTACGTTATCGAAGGCAAGATCTTTCTTTATCGCTTCGAGAATAGCGTTTCGGATACTCCAGACAAGGCCTTTACCGCCCAATTGAAGTCCGGTCGCTTCGATATAGACTCTGCCGCGGTTGTCGTCTGGTTTTTGAAGATTGCCCTGCACTCTGATTTCGCCGTTAAGGGTGCCGCCGGATTTTTCAGCCGCGCCCGGCGAAACAAATTTTTCAGAGCTTACGCCGACGATAGCAAGGTCGATATTATATTCCGCAAAACCGCCCTTTGTGTCGGATTTAAAAACCGCATTGCCCGCAATTCGTCCGCCGAAGCATTCCCCGACAAAATCTTTAATAACGATATCGGGATCATTAATATCGTACGGAATTTTCAGTTTCAGATTTTCCAGCGACCTGTTTTTAAACGACAGGCTCTTGACATCAAGCAGAAGTTTGCATTCTTTCATACCCACGCCGATATCATATTGAGTATCGATATTCAGTATAGCATAAACGTTTGTAAACAGTTTCGATTCACCGATTGAGCAATTCTTAAAAAGAGCCGTTCCGTTCATTTTAACGAACTTTTGGCCTGTTTCAGTTTTATCGTAATTAATCCTGTCTAAACTAAGGTCTATTTTCCCATCCGGACTTAGCTTGTTATAATATGCCTCGGCGCTTCCGAGAAGAGCAGTAAATCTGGGGTCAAAATTCAAATCAGTCGCTTTAAGATTCAGACTTGCCCATTCGACATCGCCATTGGCTGTTTTTAAATTTCCATTAAGAGTAATATGGCCGGGAAAGTTCATATCATCAACAACCGGAACTGCCGATAGTGAAACAAACTCTATGTCATCAGGACGAATGACCACTTTGCCCTTGATATCATCTAACGGCAAATCGAATTTGCTTAAATACACACTGTTATCGAGGCATTCGACTCCGATTTCAAGGTCAGGGCATTTAATACGCGAATTTTTGCCGACCTGCGCATCAATATTCACAGGCCCGCTGAATTGAAAATCCCTAAGCATCTTCGCGCTGTTTTTGCCGATAATTGATTCGACGGTATTGCTGTCGAGCGTTAAATCTTTTGCGTTCAGATGCACGCAATAACCAATGTCTTCATTTGCAGCCGCCGTCCAGATTGTGCCCGACGCGACAAGCGGACTGTCATTAAAATCGGCACTGAACTCTTTGATAATCAGAGCCTGCGGAGTAAGGTTGGCGTCAACATGAATATTCTTCAGCGGCTCCGGCAGTTTGGGCGTTTTGATATAATCGCCTTTGATATTCAGCTTCGCAAGATAATCGACAGGCGATTCATTATTGTCAGTCGAATGAATTTCTATGTCGGCATCGCCCGTTGCCTGAATATCGAAATTGCTGAAGAACTTTTTCTGTTCTGCCGGAAAAGCGAAGATTAGTTTATTGTCTATCGCGACATTTTGGGCGATGATATTAAAATCATAACGCGGCACTGCTGTATTGGCGTCGGTAATATTGCCGTTCATTTGAATAGTACCACCGCTTTGTCGGCTAAAAATATTTTTGAGTTCTATTTTGCCGCCGTCAACCGAGATTTGGCCGGTAATGCCGGAAACAGGATACGGAAAATAATTGCATATAATTGAAACATCGAGCAAATTGCCGTTAAGCCGGAATATTCTTTGCCCCGGCGGTTTGGCAGCATAAATAAAATCACCTGCGACCATCCCTGTAGGCGAGAAAAGATACCATAGTTTTTTATGGTTAGGCATAAGAGCCGCGTAAAGGTCTCCATCAAGCAGCATATTATTACTGCTAAGCACGACGTTGCTGTCCATTGTTTCGCCGAACCCGTCACAGTAGCCGTTCATTTCGATATCGACTTTGCCGTGAGCGGCCTTGACATTATTCATAGTCATACTTGTTTCGGTAACGTCGATTTTGCCATGCATATGTTCGACAAGGTATGGAAACAGAAAATATTGAATTGAAATATCGTTGCAGTCAAGAAAGCCTTTGCAGTGCGTTTTGGCGATTTCCTTAACTTTGCCGGTAAGAATCACATCGAGTCCCAAACGTCCCTGCGGCGAGAAATTATCGAAAAACACCTGGAGCAGCGGAATAAACTGTTCAAAAATTCTGCTGCCGTACGCAAAGCAGTTATCAACAGGGTCGCGATAAATATTGAGTTCCCGCATCTTTACCGCGAAAGCAAACGATGGGTCTGTCGTATAATCCCTGACAGTTCCATTCACATCGATAACTGTTTTGGGCCCGATAGCGATGGTTGACTTATCAAACGTAACATTTTCCTTGTCGGCTGTAATTTTTGAACTGAAACTTTTGATATTGCACTTGCTGCCGAACAAATTCAATTCCAGACGAGGCAATTGTCCTTCGAGTAAAACTTCCATATTTTCTTTTTGCAGAAGTTTGACAATTATAAAATTACCGTTTTCTATTCGCGGATCGTTTTCGGTTACAGTGAAAGTAATTTGTTCGGTTCCGACCGTTGTATTCGCATGGCCGCCGTTGGTATTGCAGGAGATTGTTTTGACTTCCTGACCGTTATTGACTTGAGTAAATTTTATTTCGCCTCGTTTGAAACGCAGCTCCGGCAATATCTGTCCCTTTTTCTTTTCCGGAAGTTTCAGTGCCGCGACATTCCATTCTTTTTCATCCGCGTTAAATTGCACATTCAGAACAAAATCAGAAATCCGCAGCCGTTTGAGTTGCGGACTTAATTTTATAAAACTCCACGGCGAAAAATACGCGTCGAGCGTTTTGGCAGTTAATATCGCGTTGTCTGGCTTGTTAATTTTTAGCGGACTTATGCGAATATTTTGCATACTGATTCTGCCGCTTAGATGAAATTTTAAATCATCTATTTGAACGTGCGCACCGGTCATTTGTTTTAGTTGTTTGACAGCAACAGGCTTGAGCAAATTCCCGCCGAGATTATACAAAAAAACGACCGCTACCGCGACGATAACCCAAATAATCGCACGAATAACCTTTTTATTTTTTTTTGCCAAATCCAATCCCTGAATTATATTTTCAACTTTATCGCCTTATCCGCGATATCCGTCCTGTAATATGCTTTTTCAAATTTGATTTTCTCAACTGCACTGTACGCTTTGGCTTTCGCGTCGGCAATCGTATTGCCCAGCCCCGTAACACCAAGAACTCTTCCGCCTGTTGTTACGATATTGCCGCCTTGTTGTGCAGTGCCGGCATGAAATACCATCACGTCTTTGTCGGACTCGGCATCGTCGATTCCCGTAATTACTTTGCCTTTTTCATAATCGTCCGGATACCCGCCCGATGCCATCACAACACAAACCGCAGGCCTGCTGTCCCATTGCAGCGTAATCTTGTCAAGCCTGCATTCGCACGTCGCCAGCATCGCTTCAAGCAAATCGCTTTTGAGTCGCGCAAGTATCGGCTGCGTTTCAGGGTCGCCGAATCTGCAATTAAATTCCAGAACTCTCGGCCCGCCCTGCGTGAGCATAACACCCGCGTAGAGAATCCCTCTATAAGGCGTTCCGTTTCTATTCATACCGTCAACTGTCGGCACAAGAATTTCGCGGATTATCTGCTCCATAACTTTATCGCTCACTATCGGTGCCGGACAATATGCGCCCATACCGCCGGTGTTCGCTCCGGTATCGCCGTCGCCGATTGCCTTGTGGTCTTGAGCGGTTTCAAGAACATAAATATTTCTGCCGTCAACGAAAGCCAGAATTGATGCTTCCTGTCCGAGCAGTTTGTCTTCAACAATAATTTTCTCGCCCGCCTTGCCGAAAAGTTTACCTTCCATAATTTTTTCAGCAGCGTTAATTCCCTCTGCCGGGTCGTCGCAGACAAAAACGCCTTTGCCTTTTGCAAGCCCGACTGCTTTTATCACAACAGGTTCATCCCTGCTGGCGATGTAATTTTTGGCGTCCTGAAAATTATCATAAGTTCGGCTTTCAGCGGTCGGTATCGAATTTACCTTCATAATCTGCTTGGCGAAAGACTTGTCAGCTTCTAACTGCGCCGCCGCCTTGCTCGGCCCAAATGCCTTTATGCCGGCCGCCTCAAACCTGTCCACAAGGCCGTCCGAAAGCGGGTCTTCTGGTCCGATAACCGCAAGGCCGATATTCTTTTCTTTGGCAAATGCCAGCAGTTTGTCATATTCATCTGCGTTTATAGCTACATTTTCCCCGCATTTAGCCGTTCCCGGATTACCCGGTGCGATATAAAGTTTCTTTAACTCTTTGGATTTAGACAACTTCCATGCGATAGCGTGCTCGCGTCCGCCATTTCCAATCAACAATACGTTCATTATTACCTCGCCTATATATAAGTAGTATGAGTCGGTAATTTACCATAGCCGAACCACTTTCACAAGAACACTTTATAACCTTTAACGCACCAATTTGGAGTTGATACGTAAATTAACGTATGTTATACTTTAATGTTCACGATTTTTAACAATTTTATGGAGAATTTACTTATGAACGGCAGAAGTTTCAAATTTTGGGCTATTGCAGTAATTTTTTGTTTAATTTCGAGCGTTTCTTACGCGGGCCTTTTTGGAAATAAGGAAAAATCCAAAAAAGATGCAAAGGATGTTAAGCAAGCCGCGCCGGCAAAAATCGAAGCGAAAAAAGAGATAAAAGAAACAACCGCCGCCATATCGAAAGCAAGAATCCAGTTCGACGTCAATTCACACGATTTCGGCGAACTCGCTCCAGACAGTAAAGTAGAGTGCAAATTCAAATTTAAGAACGTTGGCGAGGATATATTGAAAGTTGACCATCTTCAGGGCACGTGCAAGTGTACGATACCTGATTTGGCGAAGAAGGAATACAACCCCGGCGAATCAGGCGAAATCACCGTCCAGTTCCACGCTCCGAAATATCAGGGACAGACTTCGCAGCACATTATAGTTTTCAGCAACGATAGCGAAAAACCAAGAGCCGAACTGGAAATAAAGGCGTATGTAAAGCTTGCTGTTCAGATCTCGCCTGAAAATCTGAATTTGTCTTTGGTTGACGCAAATCAGGGAACAACACCGATTATCCTTACAGCAGCGGACAACGAAAAATTTGCGATTACAAAAATCGAATCGCTTGGCAACGTTATTACGTTTAATTTCGACCCGAACGATTATACCGAGAAGCACGTTTTGAAGCCTATTATAAACACAACATATCTGCGTAATAATCTCACAGGCGCAGTTACATTTACGATAAATCATCCGAAATGCAAAGATGTGCGTTTGCAGTGGAACTGTTTGAAGGAATTCGAGGCCTCGCCGTCGGTTATTATTCTTCGAAATGCCGAAGTTGGCGACATCCAGAAACGCAGTATTTTCCTGACAAGCAATTACAATCAGCCGATAACTATTGATTCGATTAAATCTGATAAGGGTATTGTAAAAGTTATCAATCAGGTTCAGACCGAAAACAGATTCCAGTTCGATGTTGAGATTGCTCCGCCGGCAAAAGAAGGCCAACTGCGTGTATTTTCTGACACGCTGCATATAAAGATTAAAGGCAAGGACGAGATTAATATTCCCTGCCGCGGCTTTTATAAAATCGGCTAAAAATCTTCGTATCTCGTTATTCGTGAAGCGTGAAGCGAAAAACGTCGAGATACGAGATGCGCTTCACGAGATACGAAATACGAGATACGTTTTCTATGCTTACCTGTCCGCATTGCGGAAAAGAATTCGATGAGAGGAAAAAGCCGAAAGGCAAGTGGTATTTTACCAACAGATGGGTAATTATTGCCCTGCTTTCTATCGGTCCGTTTGCGCTGCCGATGATTTGGGGCAATCCAAATTATAAACCGCTGACGAAATGGATTCTGACGATAATCACACTGATTGTGACAGTTGTTATAGTTGTTTTATCTGTGATTTTGATTGGCGTTTTGATAGAGCAGTATAGAAACCTGATGCAAATGATGTCGGGGTATTAATAAAATGTTCAGTTCCCGGACATGTGCCGGGGGTATAAAACTTTTTTATTCCAATTTTTCCTGCACCAATGGCAGGGGTTAGCAATTCGTCGTTTAGCGGCAGCCGGCACGGCGGCCTGTTTTTAAAACAGTAAATTCCAAAAAATATTAAATCCATCTCTGCCGCCTAATGCTGTGTTATGTCATTGCGAGCGCAGCGTGGCAATCTCAATCTCCATGGCACCCAAACACCTCGCATCTTAACTTTATTATACATAGCTAATGACTATTGACCAACAGCTAATTTGCTTTAAGGCAACGCCTGTATAGGCGAAAAAAAAATAAAAAGACAACCTCGGACAAAGCTTGCTTGGGGAGAGGTTATTTTTATTTTTTTGCAGTGTTCGCAGAACACGCCTTAAAGCAAATCGTCGTGCCTTCGTGGTAAAAAAACAGTGTCAATCCGCGTTAATCCGTGTCTAAAAAAATCGTGGTTGAAAATAATTTAAAATTAAGAATTAAAAACCAAAAATTTCTTTGTGCCTTGGTGTCTTAGTTTTAACCCCCGAATCTTCAAGGTTTTTTTCTACCTTGAAAGAAAAAAACAGAGGGGGTGGCTGCCGTAAGAAACTGCAAGTTTTCAAAGCACCGATTTTTCATTTATATTATTTTTGCCGATTTCACTTCCTTTTACTCCCATTCCAGTTCATTTCACTTCATTTTACTGCGTTTTAGTTTCATTTTGTTGCCATCAAAAATTGCGCCTTGCGCAAATTTAAAGTAAAAACGCGCATTATCTATTGGCTACTGGCTACTGACTACTACATATAGTGGCACTGAAATTTTGCGCACGCGAAAACCTGCGCCAATGTTGCGATTTTTCGAAAATTTCGATTTTTGAGAAGGTTTTTAAGTGTTTTTAAGCGTTTTGTGAATTACTTGCGCACATTAAACGCTGTTTTTTGATAAAAAACGGAAAAATTGAAAAAATGATAATTGCTTTTGTGATATGAAGTTGTGTCAGATTTTTAATAAAACGTGCGCATTTGTATTTTTTAAAAAAAACGCCATAACCCCTTTATTTTCACGCTGGGATTTTATTAAAAAAGCATCCCGATTCATCGGGATTCCCAAATTTTGAATTTTGATGTTTGATGTTTGATTTTAGGACAGTATAATTACACACTTATAAATTTTGGATTGGCAATTATGGGTAAGAAATTATACATCGGAAATTTGGGGCCTAACGCGACGCAGGAGCATTTGCAGTTGTTGTTTTCAGTTTTTGGCAAGGTAAAAAAAGCCTACATCGTCAACGATAAGGACACCGGCAAGAGCAAGGGGTTTGGTTTTGTTGAAATGAGCGATGACGCTGAAGCTAAAGCAGCTATCGAAGCTCTGGACGGCAAAGACTGCGGCGGATACACCGTCAAAGTCAACGAAGCTAAATCTAAATAAGCAATTCACTTATTTATGTTTTAATAAATTACTGTTTGATGCTCTGTAAATTTATACGGCTTTTTCGAGAAAATCTTTACAAGCAGCCGGTACAGGTTTGGCAATCGCAAGCAATCTCTGCTTATCGAGCATATAACCATATCCATGAATCTGCATGTGTCTGAAAAGCAGCAATTCACGGAAACAGCCGAAGTACTCTTCTGCGACAAGATTATTTTTTCTGGCAGCTAAAAGTATCTCCTTGTGCCAGCTTTCCGCTTTAATAATTTTAAGATTTCTGGCCTGTAGTTTACACCGCAAAATTCTTTCTATTCCGGTGTAAATATCCTGCAGGAGTTTCCCCAACGCGATAACCTCCTAATCAGAGAGATTTTCCTTTGACAATAAATCCTCTGTCAGTTTTACAGTATGCAGAATATTTTTCCGCTCCCCTGAAATATAATCAGCTTCTGCGCTCATAGATTCTGATACCTTTTTGTCGCACGATTGCGGCTATCGGTGGGTTTTGTGAAAGGTCAACAAGATCGACAGGCCTTGGCAGTTCAAAAAATAACCTGCCATAAAAATCAAAGAATTTTTTGGAATCCAAACCTTCGACAGCCAGGTCGATATCTTTTGCGTGTTCCTCATCTTCCAATGTCGAACCGAAAAGCCAGACGCTTTTGGCTCCGAATTGCTCGGCACATGACTTTACGATTTGTTTAAGTTCTTCTGAAGACATATCTTAAGTATAAAACAAGACATCGAATATGTCAAAACAAAACGGTAATTAATTGTTTATCAAATCAATCAATTTTTTCTGCACACGTTTATTAGCTGCAAGAACGTTGAACGGTTCGCCATTATAAGCATTCATATCAACCGGCCAAAGCGATTTGCCCTGCCAGTCTGTAACTAATGCGCCCGCGGATTCGACAAGAATCCCGCCTGCCGCAATATCCCATAGTTTGGGGCTGTGCATAATAGCGCCAATAAACGAGCCTTTGGCGACATAAGCAAGATGCATTGCGGTTGTGCCCAAGCTCCGGCATCGCAGCATTGTCTGCAATTTAGTAATCCACGCAGGAACGCCAGCGGCGTATAAACTCTCAATTCCGACCGTCTGGTAAAAATGAAAATCATTATCATTGGCCGCTATGCGTATATTATTATACTGCGGCGGAGCGTCGCCGGCTGCTGTAAACATTGAATCTGTCGCGGGGTCATAAATCACGCCCAGCACAGGCCGGCCTTCATACATCAAACCGATACTCACAGCAAAACTTAAAATCTTTTGTGAATAATTGTTCGTGCCGTCGATTGGGTCGATTACCCACCAAAAATTACTATCGCCTCTTGGCGTTTGCTTGAAGAGTTTATTGTCTTTGCCTTCTTCAGCGATGATGCCGTGCGCTGGGTAGCTTTGCATAATGTTATCGATTATTATTTTTTGGCAGATAGGGTCTGCGTGTGTAACAAGTTCGCTGTCGCTTTTTGCGGATACTTTTACAACATTAATTTCTTCCATCGCGCGTTGCCCGGCGAGTCTTGCCGCGACAACTGCGACTTCCAGCATATTGTGTAAATCTTTGTGGTCGAGAGCCATTTGAACCTCAAATTTAAAATCTATTTTTGTACCTGCTTGACACAACACTTAAAATAAGTAGCCTTATCATAATGACCGAACGTAAAAAGTCAAAATGGTTTACAAAATCAGCTTTGGAAGACAGGCTGATATTCATGGCAATATTTATCGCCATTCTGTCGATTTTCATCGCCTTTTTCCTCTCTGAAGCGGGCATAATCAGCCTTTCTGGAAATGGCATAACCCGCCCGACCACAAGTGGCGGCTGCGCATTTTACCGAAACACCGGCATCCCCTGCCCAACCTGCTTCTGGACACGTGCGATGGAGGATTTTGTGAAATTCAGAACAACAAAAGCCTTTGTAACGCAACCTGCTGCAACAATTTGTTACATTACTTTGCTTTTTGTGGCTTTTTTCTCTTTACTTAGTGCTATTTTGGGGGTAAACTTCGTGTTCCTGCCTTCGGTTAGGCTGTGGCGAGCAGATTATATAGCTATAACAGCGGCAATTATTGGCCTAGCAGGATGGATAATAACAATATTTAGAACTATGGATGGAAAATGAAAATCAGCAAAAAAAATATCGTTTTGGCAATAACTATTGCTGCATTGGCCGCTTTTTGGGCAGGATGCAACATCGCAGGCGGATTAGTGAGCAATGTATCCTCCGAAAGAGAATCTGACAAGATTACAACTGCAGAGTTCAAACTTGCCCCAACGGAAGGCAAAATCGTTGTGCTTGTCAATCAGCCCGGCTGGGTAAAGACACCGGTAGACCTTCGGGCAGAACTTACCAAATATATAAACATCGCCTTTACCGAAAGTGTGCTGATCGATGAGGAACGGATTATACCTTATAAAGATGTTTTGAACGCAAGATTGGAATTGCCCAATGACAGGCGGGATGAGCCGAACGAAATAGCGGCCAAACTCGGAGCGAACTATGTACTGTTTGTACAGGTAATGGATTTCGATTTAAGCACATTCGCAGAAAGAGATTTTTTCAACGGTATGATGAAGTCAACCTGCTGCCTGTTTGATTCGACTGGAAAAATGATTTGGCCTGAAAAAGAAAGTCGCGACATATTTGTTGAAATAGAAGCTGAAAAAGGAACAGTAGAAACTGCTGTGGCAAAATTGACCGCCTCGACAGCCCACTGCGTAACAAGATATTTTTATGATTGTAAAACCATCCGCTTCCGCGTACCTGAAGAGCACAAAGAAATTGAAAATTACGACTTTTAAAGGAGAAAGAAATGATTAAGATTTTGATTACCGACAAGCTGGCAAAAGAAGGCATCGACTTGCTCAAGACAATCCCTGGCGTTGAACCTGTCGTGAAAACCGGTATAAGTCCGGAAGAATTAATTTCAATCATTGGTGAGTACGACGGTCTTATCGTAAGAAGCGAAACAAAGGTCAACGCTAAAATTCTCGAAAACCCCGGCAAGTTTCGTGCAGTCGCAAGAGCCGGAGCCGGCGTTGACAATATTGATGTGCCGACCGCTACCAAAAAAGGCATACTCGTTATGAATACCCCCGGCGGAAATACTTTAAGCGCTGCCGAGCATACAATGGCACTGATGCTTTCTATGTGCAGACACGTCGCACCGGCAGCGGCAAAGATGAAAGCCGGCGAATGGGACAAGAAGAGCTTTATGGGCGTTCAGCTCAACAATAAAGTTCTTGGCGTCATCGGCCTGGGCAGAATCGGTATGGCTGTCGCGAAAATGTCAACCGGCTTCAATATGAAGATTCTCGGTTACGACCCTGTCGCAACGCCGCCTGAAGCTGAAAAGCTCGGCATTGAAATCACAACCGACCTTAACAGAATTTTTAAAGAGGCTGATTTCATTACCGTTCACGTTCCGAAGAACGAAAAGACATTAAATATGATTAACACCGAGCAGTTCAAGATGATGAAACCGACGACAAGAATTGTCAACTGTGCCCGCGGCGGAATCATTAATGAAGACGCTCTTTATGACGCACTCGAAAATAAAATAATCGCAGCGGCTGCACTGGACGTATTCACAGAAGAGCCGCCAGTTAATAACAAACGTTATGAAAAAATTCCGAACTGCCTTGTAACTCCTCACTTGGGCGCAAGCACAGCCGAGGCACAGGTTGAAGTCGCGGTCGAAGCGGCACAAATTCTTGCCGATTACCTGAAAACCGGAGTAATCAAAAACGCGGTGAACGCGCCGTCTTCCGGCGGAACAACTCTGCCGGTCGTCGAAACTTACGCTGCACTTGCGCAGAGAATCGGTACACTCGTCGCTGCTATGGCAGGCGGACAAATCAAGAAAATAGATCTCCAATATCGCGGCTCAATCGCCCAGCACAATGTTGCAATGGTAACAAGCTCCTTTATGATTGGTCTGCTGCAGTCTTCGAGCGAAGACCACGTAAATATGATTAACGCAACAGCACTGGCTAAAGAAAGAGGCATTAGCGTTGACATAATAAAGAGTCAGGAAGCAAAAAATGTCGCGTCAGGATTCGGAGTAAAAGTTACAACAGCAACCGGAACTTGCACCTTTACAGGAACGGTATTCAATGATAGAATAATGCGAATAATCGAAATCAACGGTTTCGATGTCGAAATGACGCCGGCTGATAATGCTATGATTATCTTCAATGACGACAAGCCGGGCGTTATCGGCGCTGTCGGCACTGTACTGGGTAAACACGGCACAAATATCCAGACGATGGGCGTAGGCCAAAAAGCCGCAGAGAAAAAGGCTGTTTTGGCATTTAGTCTTGACGCTATGCCGGACGAGAAAACACTGAAAGACATCAAAGGCCTTGATTTTGTAAATGAAGTTTATTCGTGTAAACTTAGTTAAATTAATACTTAATTGGTAAATAGTTAATAAAACCTTTAAAACCCCCCGTCATTGTACGGGGGGCTTTCGTATTTAAAATTGAATATGGCAGCAACAAAACCACAGAAAGAGATTTCACCGAATCAGATGAGCTTTGATTTTAACGGAAACAGTGCGGCAAGCGAAACCGGTATTCTGGAACAATCGCCCGCAGAAGAACCGGAGACAGAAACGAAGAGTAAGAAGTCAAAGAAAAAAACCGATACTTCGGCTAAAGGTAAAAAGCCGCGTCAAACCAGCGATGAGCAAAGTGAGAAGTCTGCTCACCCCAAAGGCGCCGCTAGCGCTGAATCAATGGCCGCAAAACAGCGAGACATCAGCATCAGCGAATTCTTCGCGAAAAACAGACATCTGCTCGGTTTTGACAATCCAAGAAAAGCATTACTAACAGCAATCAAGGAAGCCGTCGATAACTCACTCGATGCCTGCGAAGATGCCAAGATTTTGCCGGACATTACGGTAACGATAAAGCAGTTGACCGAAAAGAAATTCACAATAGTTGTAAAGGACAACGGCCCCGGAATTGTCAGCAAACAGGTTCCGAACGTTTTTGCCAAACTTTTATACGGCAGCAAGTTTCACAGTTTAAAAATGTCTCGCGGCCAGCAGGGAATAGGTATTTCCGCAGCCGGCATGTACGGCCTTTTGACAACCGGCGAACCAGTCCAGATTATTTCCAGAACGGACAAAAATAAAAAAGCGTATCACTGCCATGTGCAAATCGACACCACGAAAAACAAACCGATGGTAATTCTCGATGAGGATTGTGATTTTGATTTACCGACAGGAACGCAGGTAACAGTTACGCTCGAGGGAAAATATCAGAAAGGCAAACAGTCCGTCGACGATTATATCGCACAGACAGCTATGGCCAATCCGCACGCTACGGTCATTTACAATTCACCTGACAATCAAAGATATGAATATGTCCGGCAGACAAAAGAACTGCCTTTTGCTCCGGTTGAAATTAAGCCGCATCCGTATGGCGTTGAACTCGGTTTGCTTTACAAGATGGCGCGTGAAACTACATCCAAACATTTGAGCCAGTTTTTGCAGAATGATTTTTCGAGAATAAGCCCGAAAGTTGGGGACGAAATATGCAAAAAGGCCGGCATCTCTAAAAACGCAAAATCAGGCGATATGAGCCTCAAAGAAGTGGAAGCCGTTCATAACGCGATTAACGAAACAAAAATTATGGCGCCGCCCGTAAATTGCATCGGCCCGATTGGCGAAAGCGAACTTGAAAAAGGTCTCAAGCGAGTTGTCGAGGCAGACTTCTATGCCGCATGTACGAGGAAGCCGGACGTTTACCGCGGCAATCCGTTTTTAATTGAGGCTGCGATTGCTTATGGCTTCAAAACAGAGCATAACGGAAATAATGACGACCCGGACAAACTTCCGCAGCTCGAATTGAAGAGATTTGCCAATCGTGTCCCCCTGCTCTACCAGCAGAGTGCCTGCGCGATACACAAAGCGGTTGTTGATACAAACTGGAGAAATTACAACTTGTCGCAGTCCAGAGGCGCACTGCCTATGGGTCCGATTGTGCTGATGATTCACATGGCTTCAGTTTGGGTACCGTTTACTTCCGAAAGCAAAGAAGCAATTGCGCACTATCCGGAAATCATAAAAGAAATCAAACTTGCTATCCAGGAATGTGGCAGATTGCTCGGAATGTATCTGCGAAAACAAAAACGCATCAAAATGGAAATGCAAAAGCGGGGTTATATCGAAACATATCTGCCTTTCATCGGAGAAGCACTAAAAGAAATCTTGACTTTGAAAGATGAACAGGTAAAAACTATCGTTTCCCGTTTAAAAGAAGTACTTGAAAAGACAAGACAAATATAATATAAGCAATAGCCAATAATTTTGTTTGGCAATAAAATACAAGCAATAAGGGCGGTTTAATATCGGTTATACACACCAAAAAAAACGTGTTGAAAGTGTTAAAAAGTGTTTTGTGCCTGATTTTTCGGGTACGAAGTTTAGGGAATAATATTTATTTTAGAGAAACAAAATGCAGGACTTAATTATCTCAATTAGCGGTCTCCGCGGTATTGTTGGAGAAAATTTCAATTCACAGACAGCATTGAATTACGCATTGGCATTCGGAACATTCCTCAAAAATTCAAAAGGCAAACCAAAACTCAAAATCGCAATCGGCACAGATTCAAGACCGAGCGGCGATATGATTAAAGCGGCAGTTGCTGCCGGTCTGTGCTCTTTGGGCGCAGATGTTATAGACGTAGGACTTGTAACCACTCCTACAGTTGGAATTATGGTTAGAGAACTGCTATGCGACGGCGGTCTGGTCATTACCGCTTCGCATAACCCTATCGAATATAACGGCATTAAACTGCTGACAAGCAAAGGCATTGCTCCGCCTGCCGGAATGGCCGAAAAAGTAAAAGCTATTTTTGAAAAAGGCGAATTCAGTTTTGTATCATCCGTCGACTGCGGAAAAATTACAGTTGATCACAGCGGCGATTCGAATCATATCAAATACGTTCTGGAATGTGTAAAGAGAAACCAGATAGCTCCATGCAGATTCAGAGTTGTACTCGACAGCGTAAACGGCGCAGGCGGCAGACCGACAAAAAGACTTCTGTCTATCTTCGGCTGTCGAATTACAGCATTGAACGACAAGCCTACTGGTATGTTTGCTCATACACCAGAACCAACAGCGGAAAACCTGACTTCGCTTTGCGATGCAGTTAAAAATCTCGGCGCCGATATGGGATTCGCACAAGACCCTGACGCAGACAGACTGGCGATAGTTGACGAAACCGGAAAATATATTGGCGAAGAATACACGCTGGTACTGGCAGCAAAGCAAATATTAAGTTACAGACAGGGACCCGTTGTTACAAATCTTTCTACTTCGCGAATGATTGACGATGTCGCAAAAGCTGCCGGCTGCGAAGTAATACGCACACCGGTCGGCGAAGCGAACGTCGCACAGGCAATGGTAAAGAACGGCGCGGTTATCGGCGGCGAAGGCAACGGCGGAATTATCGACCTGCGAGTCGGCCCAATCAGAGACAGCCTTGTCGGCATATCCCTGATACTGCAGCTTTGTGCTGACACAAACAAGAGAATCAGTCAGCTTGTAAGCGAAATTCCTGCGTATGAAATGAAGAAGCAGAAATTCACAGCAGACAAAAAACAGGCTGAAAAAATATTCACACAGGCCAAAAAGACATTCAAAAAAGCCCAAATCAACGAAAGCGACGGCGTGAGATTCGACTTTGAAGAAGGCTGGATACACCTGCGGGCAAGCAATACAGAACCTGTCATCAGGCTTATTTATGAATTCAGAAAAGACGCCGCTGATGCTGCTGAAAAATATATCGAAAAGATAACAGGGGTAATCGAAAAAATTACAGGATAACCCAATGCCTCCACATACGGAGAAAAATACCGAAGCGTTTAAACAGATTATGAAAGTAACCTGGCTGGGTATATATATCAACCTTGCTCTGGTTGCTGCGAAAATTATTACCGGTTTTATCGTTGCTTCGATGGCGATGGTTGCAGACGGATTTCATTCTCTGTCAGATTTACTTACCGATTTTGCGATTATGATTGGCGTTAAAATCAGCAGTAAAGAGCCGGACGAAGAACATCCCTACGGCCATAGCTGGGCTGAAAACTTCATTACCGTTCTAACCGCGATTCCGCTGGCCATAGCTGGCGGATATATGGTTATAAAAGCTGTTCACAGCATCGCAGACCACAATGTCAACAAAATAGGCTGGCCGGTTTTAATCGTTTCATTGATTGCCGTTGTTCTAAAAGAATACTCTTTTGCCGTAACTAAAAAAGTAGCTGTCAGGCTCTCAAGCTCAATGCTTTACGCCAACGCGTGGGATCACCGCAGCGACGCCTTGAGTTCGACGGCCGTTGCGATTGGCGCTGTGGCATCTATGTTGGGTTTCGCCTATGCTGACCAGATAGCTGCCATTATCGTGGGCATTATGATTGTATGGGTGGCTGTAAAAATATTATCAGATTCCGCCGGACAGTTCACCGCACGTGCGGTTGACGAAAGCACGAGCCGGCAAATCAAACAGATTATCTCATCACAGCCTCAAATACGCGACTGGCACAAATTGCGAACAAGAGTCGTCGGCAGAGAACTTTTTATGGATTTGCATATCCTCGTTGACAAGCAGCTTTCGATAACAGAAGCGCACAACATCGCCGAGTCGCTTGAAAATGAAATGCACAATCAGATTTCGCAGCCCGTAAATATTACGGTCCATATCGAACCGGATGAACAGCCTAAAATGCTTTAAACGATTTATTGGCGTTTAGAAAATACAGATGTCCTTCGACTTTTTCCAGTCCCAATATTTTCCCTGCCGCTTTGCAATACCATTTTATCTGCGAAACGTACTTTTCCGCCCGCTGCTGAATATCTTCAGGCTTCACTCTGTCTGTTTTGAAATCGATTATCACTGCGCCGTCAGGCGTTTGAACGAGCATATCGATAATACCCTGCACGATTATTTTCTCATCCTGATAATTTTTCATTTCGGGATATAATTCCCAAACACTGGCCGCGTAAGTAAACGGCCATTCCCGCATTATTTTGTTTTTGCCGTCGCGCACAAGCTTACCCAATTCGCTGTTAAAGAAATCGAGTACCGAACGACTGTTTATCTTGCCTGCGATTTCTTTGGTTATGTATTTACTACTGACAAGACTTTCAATCGTCTGATTTATCGTGTTTACGTTAACGCCGTCAGTTAACTCTATGTTTTTGATAACAAGATGCGTTGCGCTGCCGATGACAAGACCGCCGCTGCTGTTGGCGGATTTATCAAACGATTCGAACAAATAATTGCAGTCAGATTCAGCGTATTCCAAATCTCCGTGTGCAATGGAGGTAACCGACTGCTTGGCTTTAATGCCGGCAAAATCCACAAAAGGATAATTCCAGTTAAGCCGCTGTTCTATTTTTCCAAGCAGCGAATTATCCGCCGCCGGTATTTTTATTGTTTCATATCTGCTTGCGGAATGTTTTTTAAACATTTGATTCGCGAGCTGCGATATTTCCTGCGATGAAAATATTTTCAAATCGAAAAGATTGCCGTCTTTGCTGTCAATTTCAACCGGCAGCTCAAAACTACTCTGCAATTTTTTATATGACGCAAGCGCAAGCATAATCCAGTCAAGTTCGTTCACCGCGTCTTCTATCAGCCAGTCGGGCAGTTTTTCACCATCACAAAGCCCGCCGTTACTTATAAGCTGAACGCATTTTTCATTTTTCGCAGCTCCGGAAATAATCAATTTGTCTTTCGCACGCGTCAGAGCGACATACAGAATCCTCATTTCCTCTGAAAGAGTCTGTTTTCTTTGTCTTTCACGAATAAGCTGCCAGGTAAGCGATGACAGTTTGGAAGCATTCTCGATAATTTTCAGGCCGATAGTATTCGATGCGTCCGTAATGCAGTCGGACGAATGACCTCCGCCCTGAAAGCGTCTGTTTGTCTCGACCAAAAATACGATTGGAAATTCCAAACCTTTGCTTTTATGAATACTCATAACCCGTACAGCGTTTGCAGCGCAACTGTCAGGCTCCGCCGGCGCCCAGTCTCCGCCTGCGTCTAAAAGTTTTTGCAGAAAATCGACAAACCGTGAAAGAGAAACAACATTAAAACTCGATGTAAAGTTTTCAAACTGAATCGCACGCTGATGAAGCTTGAGCAGATTCGACCGCCTCTGCGAACCGCCCGGCAGCGCACTTACAAAAGCCGGATAATCCGTCTGCGTATAAATCCGCCAGATTAAATCCGCCAAAGACGACTGCCTCGCAAGAGTCCGCCAGTTATCAAGCGTCCGCAGAACATCCGCGATTTTGCCCGCCGGATTTTGCGATGCGCAAGATTCAATAGCGGAATAAAAATCTTCTTTTTCTTTGTTTTGCGTTTTTGTTTCAGCAAGCTGCGCTTCGGTAACACCGAACAGCGGACTCCGCAGCACTGCCGCAAGAGGAATATCCTGACGCGGATTATCAAGCACCTGCAAGAGCGAAAGCATATCGGTTATTTCCGTCGTGGCAAAATAACCCGCCGAACTATCGCTAACGACAGGAATATTCGCAAGCCGCAGCACCTGAACATAATTGCTCGCCCGCTGCGCAAACGCCCTTGTCAGAATCACAATATCGCTATACCTGCACGGCCTGTACGCATTAAGCGACTTATCAAAGACCTGAAATTTCTCGACCTCGATGAGTTCTTTAATTCTATTAGCAACCGTCAGCGCCCTGCAATTTATCGCCTCCGAAGAAATCCCGCTTTCATCTTTTTCATTTTCATCATCGTCATCTGCCTGCGAATCCTCATCGACAACCATCATCTCAACATCCGGCCTGCCGAGGTCCTGCGAGGTCTTAAAAGGCTTTAACGCCGCGTTTTGGTCATAATCTATCGCCGCGACGGATTCGGTCATAATCCGTGAGAAAATTTCATTCACGAAATTCAAAATCCCCGGCCGCGACCGAAAATTCTCATTCAAATCCACGCGAGATTTGGTTTCGTCACCGCCGCTGCTACTTAGCCTTTTAACGAACAGCCCGCAATCGGCGCCTCGCCATGCATAAATACTTTGTTTAACATCGCCGACGACAAAAACCTTCGCGCTGCCGCAAAGCATATCGATTATTT
Source organism: Planctomycetaceae bacterium (assembly GCA_021371795.1). Classification (NCBI taxonomy): domain Bacteria; kingdom Pseudomonadati; phylum Planctomycetota; class Planctomycetia; order Planctomycetales; family Planctomycetaceae; species Planctomycetaceae bacterium. The sequence goes on from JAJFVK010000013.1 coordinate 61,178, forward strand.
TCTGCTGAACGGGGTTTATATCCTGATATTCATCGACAAATATATATTTATATTTTTTCTGCAAATGCAAAGCAATGTCCGAAGCCGTGCCGCTGTCAACATCTCCATTTTCACAAAGAAGCGCGAGCATATATCGCTCAAGGTCTGAAAAATCCACAGAGCCAAGCTGCTGCTTTGCGGTTTTGTACGCCGAATCGAATCGCTTGACAAGCTCAACCAAAACTTTCGTCTGCACAGAACAGCCGCCCGCGACAAGACGTTGATATTCAGGATTCAAAATCGCAAGCGTCGGCAGATATTTAAAATCTTTTATCGCTTTTATCGCCGCACCCAAAACAAATTCCCGCAACTCCGAAGAACATGTTTTCGGCTTGTTGTTCCATTTAAAACCTTCGAAGCTGTTTAAAACTTCAATAAAAGACGGCAAATCATCCTTTTCAAGAAAATCAATCGCAAGCACAACAGGCCCGAAACATTCGCTTTGAATTTGTTCTGCCCAGTGTCCGTTTGTAATTTTTTCATCAAGTTTCAGCGACCATTCGAATCGCTGTTTGATGTTTTTTAATTTGCCGAGAATATCCTGCTTTTGATTTTTAAACGCATCTGATGCGGCCGCGACAACAGCGTCATTAAAAACCCCCGCCCTGTCGAACCATTCCTGCCGCGAAACTACAGTATCGAGAAAATCACTAATACTAACGATGCAATTGAGAAAATTAGTTTTCGGATTCGACACCGGCCTGCCGTTTAAAAGCTGCTGCATACCTTCCGGCATATCGTTCCATGCATCTTCGGTAACACGCGCAAGAATTTCCCGCTTGATAAGTTCGCTCTCGTCAGCATCCATCACCCTAAACGCAGGGTCGAGTCCGAGCCGATGAAAATGCTGCCCGATGATTCGCTTGCAGAACGAGTGAATCGTGCTGATGTCTGCGCTGTCGAGCATTAAAAGCTGTTTGCGAAGATGAATATTTTTTGATTTTTGAGCCGCGTCTTTGAGATTCTGCGCGATTCGCTGCCTCATTTCGCCTGCCGCCGCGTCGGTAAATGTCAAAACAAGAATATCTGAAACATCCGGACACAACTCCTGCGCACCGAGTATGCGAACCGCCCGCTGCGAAAGCACGGTCGTCTTGCCCGTACCTGCCGAAGCTGCGACGGTTATATCGCCGCTGCTCGACTCGATTGCCTGTTGTTGTCCTTTAGTCCAGTTCATTTCGATGTCTCAAAAAATTCTGTCTTGGAAATTTTCGTTATCTGCGAATAACCGTTAATCTGCCAGTCGAATCGGCAAAACGCTTTATATTTGCAATTCGCACAGGCTGTGGTTTTGTCAAATTTATAAGGTTTAATTTCAATTTCGCCGGAAAGTATTCGACTGCCAAGCTGCTTGAGTTTATTTTCCGCAAAATTCAGCACCGCATCGAAATGTTCATCCCGCAAAAGCGAACTTGATTCGTAATAGCCGAACTGCCCGTCTTTTTGCGTAATTCCGAAACTATAATACGGACTGCGCCCGCCGGCTGTTTGCGAATCTATACAATTAAAATACTCGCCGTTGAAAATACCTTTCGGCTTTCTCTTTATTTTACCTGCGTTTGTTTCAATATCATCGATGTCTGCCGAATCGGCAGTCGATTGAATCTTAAAATAAAATGCGCCGAGTGGAATCAGATTTTTATATTTTTCAATAGTTTGATTTTTTATGGCAAGCAGATAAATCGGAAGCTGCAAATCAAGCCCCGCTCCAAAAAGCGACCAGTTTATCGAGGTCTGCGAAGTTTTATAATCGACAACAAGGCAATAATTTTTGCCGTCTTCCGACAATAAATCCACTCTGTCGATTTTGCCGTCGATATGAATTTTTTTGCCATCCGGCAAACTCAACTCAATCGCAGGCATCGCTGAATCGCGTCCAAATCCCGTTTCGGCGGCAATTTGATTAAATTTTCCAGCCGCGGCAATCTGCGAAAATTCCAACACCGCGTCTTTAATCATTTCCGATGCCGAAAGCACGATAAAACTGTTGTGCTTTGTTCGCGCTTTGAAACTTTTCAGAAAATCATCTTCTAAAAGAAGTTTTTCTATTGCCGCGTCAGTTAATTTTGAAAGCACATCAGCCGGTGCGTTTGAAAAATTAAAATTTTGTTTTTTCAAATCGCCGAACAATATTTCGAGTACTTTATGATAAAAAAGGCCGAGACTAAAAGGCTCAAGCTCGAAAATACGCCGTTCCTTCAGTTTCATTATATGTTCACTAAAATATCTGAACGGACAGCTTGCGAACGATTTTAAACGTGTCGCGCTCGTTGCCAGAACATCCTGCATCGGCGGATTTTCCAATGCCGCGGTGTTTGTATAATCAATCGCGGTTTTGATATTTTCAACGTTTAGCCGTCGTCGGCACGACGACGCAAGTTCATCCAGCAGCCACTTGCATTTTGCATCCGTATTGTCTGCCGGCGCAAAATTATCTTTTCCCAATCTGGCGGCAAGCAGTGCCGACAAATCAGAAGTGTTATATAAATTATCAAACCCATCGCTGCCGTAATATTTTTCTTCGACAAGGTCGGTGAAAAGAGATTTCAACTGCTCGACAAGGAAACTCGGCTGAACATCCGTCCCTTTTTCATCAGCCAGCGGATAAGTAACATTCAGCAACTGCGAAGGCCTTGTAAAAGCGATATATGCCAGATACCTGCGTTCCATAAGCTGCGACGAACCCCTGCACGCAAGTTCAAAACCTGCGTCGGCACTTACCTTGCGGTCGTTATCATTCAAAATATTATCATAATATATCGGTATCGGAAATTGCTTTTGCGTTCCGCCAATTAAAAATACCGCCTTCAAATCCGGATGCCTGCTTCGCTCTATCGAACCGACAAGCACCTGATCGAGCGCAGGCGGAATCAACGCAACCGTTATCTGACTGAACATCGAGCAGATTAACGAAGCGTACTGACGCGTGGTGAGCGAACTGTCTTTGAAGATGAAAAGAAAATCGTCCATCAACTGCGTAAACTGTGAAAAAAATTGCTGATGAAGTTGCGCTTCGTCGAGCCTGCCTTCTTTAAATGCCGCATTCGTCCAGTCCGCAAGTTTCTGCCGAACGTTGAGACTATCGAGAAAAACTAAAACCGTCTGATAGAACCATTCGGCCGAGAGTCTTTCCTCCCGCTGCATTAACGCCCGTAACTGCAAAAGCTCTTCCGTAGCTCTGACCCTGATTTTATTGATAATGTCATTATCGAATTCGTCTTTTTTCTGCGCGAAGTGCCATTTCTCACTGCTCAACCAATCTTTGGCCTCGATACCGAACGCAAGACAATAATTTTCGAGCAAATCAACTTCCGCCCTGCTGACAGAAGCAAGGTCGCTCTTCAAATAATTTATCACATCGTTCGTTGAGAATCTGTCGGTCGCGATTTTCAAAGCACTGGTAATAAGTTCAACTGCCGGATACTGCTGCAAACATCTTCGCCTGTCAATAAAGAACGGAATATTAAAATCGCCGAAAATCGCCTGAATGAAATGATGATACTGGTCAATGTCGGACGCAATAACCGCTATATCTCGCCAGCGGTAATTTTTCTCGCGCACAAGCTCGCAAATCTGTCGTGCAACATAATCGACTTCCAGCCGTGTTTTCGCACAGGCTGTAATCTTTATTTCACCATTGCAGGCCATCGGCCCAACTTCGTCAAAACTGAAAATATTTTTCTCAAGATGTCCAAGCGCTTTTGAATTCGCAAAACGATTCGCCTTGTCAAGTACAACAGGTTTTTCAATTTGCAGTTTTAATGATTTAACTACTTCAAGCAAACCGCCGTAGGTTTTCGCAGTCGGCTCGAAAATTCCGGTATAATCGTTTTCCAATGCCGCGGGGTCAAGACACATCGCTATTTTCGCCGTGGAACAAACTTTCAATAATTCCGCCAGCATCATCGTTTCGGAAGTTGTAAAGCCCGCAAAGCCATCGACCCACAGCGAACAGTCTTTCAAAAATTCGCTTTTGGATACTGATTCTTTGGCGAGATTAAGCTGATTATCGCTGTTTAGAAAATTGCCTTCGACAAAGGCAAGATACTGTTTATAAATCAGGTTTATATCTGTAAGTTTTCCCGCGGTTAATTCCGATTTGCCGCCAAGCTGTTTTATAAGCGTTTCAACGTCATCTGGACTCTTGCCATATTTTTGCAGCTCGGAAATCGTCTGCGCGATAGAAGAGGCCGTGCCCTGCCGTTGCGCCGCCGATGAAAAAATTGATAATTTACCTGCGTTTTCACAAAGCAATCGGTGAACTATCATATCCCTTGCCTGCGAAGTCAAAGGCCGGGCGGCGAGATTTTTACCGAAAATCATATAACAGAGTCGCTGAAATGAAAGCACGTGCAGTCGGCTGTAACCTTTTATTCGTGAATCGGAAAGAATCGCCCGTTCAGCCTGATATGTAGCCTGCTCCGGCACAAGAAAAACGAGATTCTGCTGGCTTTTACCATTCAACAGACTTTCTATAATCTGCTTTATGCAAAGCGTCGTCTTTCCTGTCCCGCTTCTTCCTAATATAAATTGAACAGCCATTAATTAACCACGAATTAACACGAATAAACACAATTTTTTAACCGCGGATTACGCGGATTTAACTGAAAAAATTAAATATAAAAACTATATTTCAAGTGGGGTACAAATTGTACCCACCTTCCAGATAACCATAACGATGTCATTCCTGCGAAAGCGGAAATCCATATTCTTCCAATGCAGTTGTCGGCAAAATGTCGACAACTCAAATATTAACGTAGGAGGGTGGCAACTTGCCCCCACCCCTCACTAATCTATATTACCATACAAATCTTAAATTTCCTCATATTGTATGGTAACCACTTTTTCCGTCCCGCTTCTTCCTAATATAAATTCAACTGACATTTATTAACCACGAATTAACACGAATTTACACTAATTTTTAAACACTGATTACACAGATTTCACTTATTTTATGAACGCTCATCTATTATTTTTTTATATGTCTTCAATATCACCACTACCTTATCACACATTTTGATATTCGCTGTCAACCCCATCTTATCATTTATAATATCGTGAAGATATTTTGAAATTGTCTCTGATTCTTTATCAGCTTTTATCATCCCAAATATTTTTGGCACATACGATTCATATTCATTCCTCGCATAAGGCTCTCCCGCAACACCAATTGGATCCCAAAGATAGTGTATGACTTCGTCCACTCGCCTATATAATTCTTTGTCCTTTCGTTCTATTTTCATTTTTAATCAGCAATTAAATTATTTCGTGTCAATTCGTGTTAATTCGTGGTTATTTTTATTTTCAACATTTATTTTCTCTGTGTCCTCTGTGCTCTTGAGCCGCAGCGAAACCCCTTTGGGGTCTGTGGCTAACTTTTATTTTTTTGGTACCGGCAAACCCAATTCCGCCATAACGGATTTCATATCTTCCCACACCTTTCGGCGGTTATCGTCGGAATAATTTCGCAGCAGATATGCGGGATGGAACGTCGGCATAAGTTTTATCGGCGGCGAAGATTCATCGAAATAAAAATCCTGAAACTGGCCGCGAAGCTGACCTATCGGTTTGTTCGTATTAAGAAGCGTTCTTGTCGATGGCGCACCAAGCGAAACAATTACCTTCGGCCTAATTAAGCCAAGTTGTCTTTTCAAAAACGGCAGACAACTGATAATTTCCTCCGGCCGCGGTTCGCGATTCTCCGGCGGTCTGCACTTTACGATATTACAGATATAAACATCGCTTCGCTTTAAGCCCATCGCGTTTGTGATAATCTTCTCCAAAAGCTGACCCGACCTGCCGACAAACGGCCTGCCCTGCGCATCTTCATCCGCTCCGGGTCCTTCGCCAACAAAAACCAACTGGGCATTGGGATTTCCTTCGCCGGGAACAGGATTCAACCGTGTCGAGCCAAGCACGCACTTTTGGCACGCCGCGATTTCTTTGGCCAACTGCGCAAGCTCGCCGGCAACATCCGATTTTGGAGATTTGACCGGTTGAGATTCCGCTTCTTTCGTTTTAGCTGATGCAGCACGTTTACTGGATTTGGATTTCATAGAAAAGCCCGTAAAATAATCCTCCAGCTTGACATGCTGGTCAAAAACTTTGCGTAGATTCGTTTTTTCCTTCATAGGCTGAAAATTGTAATAATAATCCCGTTTTTAGGCAATAAAAAAGCCCGCCGTCTGTGGGTACATTTAAATCTAAATTTTGTTTAAGAAATGAAAAAACGCCATATGTCCCTGTGAACAACATCCCTCATCCAAAGTCAGGGGCTAATATTCTGTAAGAGGAGCAGTTAAACCGTTATCGGCAAACTAATTTATGCTCTCAAGCCAAAATTCAACAAAAACTGCTAAATCATGAATATCAATCACGTTATTCGCAGGCTGTGCTACATCACAGATTGCATTCCAGTTGCTATCCCCATCGCTACTTTGCCAGGCATTTGACAGGATTGCAAAATCTACCATACCAATCGCGCCATTCATTGAGAAATCCACAGGGAATGTTTGAGTTGAGCTTTCCACATTTGACCAACTGCTTTCTTCTGCTCCACTGGGATTGGTATAATCAACTGCCCAGCTATACAACATTGGCGTATAACCAGATAAAGTAGTCGCAAGATTGGCCCTAATTTTTATCTGTTGAGCCGTTAACCCTGAAAGATTAGCACCCGACTGAACATTATTGATTAAAATTGAATCGCTACCATCAAGCACATCTACAATCAAACTTGTCCCATAAGGCGTATATGGGCTAAAGTATATATTCCCCCAATTCCCTCCTGTTGGAAGATTAATCGATGTTGATTTGATATTCCCAGATAGCTTAAAACCTTGCTCACCCGAAGTCGTATACCGTTGATACCACTCATAGCTATGGCCCTCATTGCTAATACTGGATGGGGCAGGATAACTATATGAACCAGCACCAATTTTAGTGCCCCAACTTACCGGCCCACTACCTCCACTGCTAAAATAAGGGGTTGTATAAATAAAATAACTTCTTGAAACTCCAATACCATAATACTTCCCAGCCGTCAGCGACCTGGATATCGAACCAGAACTAAACCATTTTGTACCTGTACCCGAACTCAATGTGTTTTTATGCACGCGAGAGTAAGTACCATTTTGTGAACTGGACTCATATACCACAAACTCCAAAGTTACCGACTGTGTAATATTTAAATACGCCGAAATGCTCGTCAAAGTGCAGCTTTGGGTACATTGAAAAAAGTTAACATTCAGCCATTCGGCCCCATACTGATCTGAATAAGTTGTTCCTCCTAACGTATCAGAATTACTAACAATGTTTTTTGCCAAAATAACGTTACCTGGTAAAGTATAGACATCAACACTGGTTTGTACATCACTGGCAAAATCACTACTGTTGGTCTGCAGCCAAGTTTCCAAATCCGGCAGACTCCGAGCCTTCGCTCTATACCAATATTTCTGCCCTAAAGTCAGGTCGCAAAATTCGTAATCCGTATCTATGACCCAACCACTACTCTCAAGAATACTGTTAAAAGACGAATCTTCCGCACACTCTGCAAGATACTCATCTGCACCGCCAACATTACCCCAATTCACTTGATTGCATGTGCCTCTGGTCAAATTAGGTTCTGTTTGTAAAGCAGGTGTGGTGAGTCCATAAACTACCGAAAGACTAATTAACGCAAAGCATAAAACATGTGTCCAAACGAGGTGATACATTCTTTTCATCATCGACTTCCTCCTGCCAAAAAGATTTATCAAATATAGAAGTTTATATATATAGTATAAAATCCACTATCTATATCGCCAAAACTGTGAGTGTACAAACTTTTATCTAAAAATCAATATTTTTCCTTTCCCTTCAACTATATCAGCATTTATAAACAAAAAAGGGCATTTCCATAAAGGAAAAGCCCTTTCGAATTTAGAAAATCTTGAAACTTAATAATATTTTAGCCAAGTGTTCAAACACCACTTGTCATTCCCGCGCAGGCGGGAATCCAGCGTAAAAAAGCCGTTGCCGAAGGCAACTTTCCGCTTTTCTACATTCGACTAAAATGTTACGAAACTTATATAACGCCCTGTGCGAGCATTGAATCAGCGACTTTCACAAAGCCGGCGATATTTGCGCCAACGATGTAATTGCCTTTCTGGCCGTACTTTTCAGCAGCGCCGCTGATATTCTTGAAGATATTGACCATAATATTCTTCAATTCAGCGTCTGCACGTTCAAACGTCCATGCGTATCTCTGGCTGTTCTGTGCCATTTCCAGACCCGATACCGCAACGCCGCCTGCGTTTGCCGCTTTGCCCGGCAGGAATCCGACTTTACTTTCAATGAAAATGTCTGCGCCTTCCGGTGTAGTAGGCATATTCGCGCCTTCAGCAACAACCTGACAGCCGTTCTTTACCAGAATCTTTGCACTTGCGCCGTCGAGTTCGTTCTGCGTTGCACACGGAAGAGCGACATCGCATTTTACAGTCCAGATGCCGTTGCAGCCTTCGGTGTACTTTGCGCTCTTGTGAATCGAGCAATATTCCTTAATTCTCTTTCTTTCAACTTCTTTAATCTGTTTTACTGTATCGAGCTTGATTCCCTGCGGATCATAGATGAAACCGTTTGAATCGCTCATCGCCACAACTTTGCCGCCGAGTTGCTGAACTTTTTCAGTTGCGTAAATCGCGACGTTACCCGAACCGCTGACGACAACAGTCTTGCCGTTGAAGCTGCCGCCTTTTTCCTTCAGCCATTCATCAACGATATAAACCAGACCGTAACCTGTCGCTTCAGTTCTAACCAAGCTGCCGCCCCATTGCAGGCCTTTGCCTGTAAGAACGCCGACGAATTCGTTGCGAATTCTCTTATACTGGCCGAACATATAACCGACTTCACGACCGCCGACGCCGATATCGCCTGCCGGCACGTCAGTATCTGCGCCGATATGTTTGCAAAGCTCTGTCATAAAGCTCTGGCAGAAACGCATAACTTCATTATCGCTTTTGCCTTTCGGGTCAAAATCGCTGCCGCCTTTGCCGCCGCCCATCATCAAACCGGTGAGTGAATTTTTGAAAATCTGCTCGAAGCCGAGGAATTTAATAATTCCCAGGTAAACGCTTGGATGGAAACGGATGCCGCCCTTGTATGGTCCGATTGCACTGTTGAACTGAACACGGAAGCCTCTGTTGACCTGTACTTTGCCTGCATCGTCAATCCACGGAACTCTGAACATCAGAACTCTTTCCGGCTCAACGATTCTTTCAAGAATCCTCGCATCGACGTATTTTTGATTATCGTCGAGCACAGGAACCAAACTTTCGAGAACCTCTTTTACTGCCTGGTGAAATTCAGTCTCACCCGGATTACGCTTGAGCACCTGCTCATAAACACTCTCAATTACTTTTTTAGATGACATTTTGGGTACCTCCATAGAAATAAGGGTTTTTTCTTGCTATTTCAATAAAATATGTTAATAATGCTCTTCACTGAAATTTGGCAAAAACAAGCTGTTTAAGCTGATTTTAGGCCTAAAAAACTGAAAAATCCAATTTTAAATGATTATATCTTGTATAAGTACAGCTTATAATAGGCACAAAAACAGGCGATATTAACCCTTACATTGAGGAAAAAATGAAGCCGAATGAAAGATTAAGCACAGGTTTGCCGGGATTCGACAAGATAATCAAACAGGTACTGCCGGGCGACAACATTGTTTGGCAGGTTGACAGCATCGAGGATTTTTTGCCGTTCGTCAAAGCATATTGCAAAAACGCGCTCGGCAGCGGATGGGAACTTGTATATTTTCGCTTCGGCAGCCACGCCCCTTTCGTAACCGCCGAGGAAGGTGCAAATGTAATTGAGCTTGACCCGAATCTCGGATTTGAGACGTTCACATCGAAAGTACACACCGTAATAAATCAGTTCGGCAAGGGACATTATTATCTTTTCGATTGCCTAAGCGAACTGACGTCAGCATGGTGCAACGACAGAATGCTGGGCAATTTCTTTATGCAGGTCTGTCCTTATCTTTATTATGCGCAAACCGTAACAACATTTACCCTGCTCCGCGATTATCATTCCTATCACGCGACAAGGCCTATCGTCGAAACCGCACAGGTGGTCATTAACACTTACAACTATAAAAATAAAAAGTATGTACATCCGTTAAAAGTTGACGGCAGATATTCGACGACGATGAATATGATTCACGTCTGGCAGGACGATGATTTCCTCCCCGTCCGCGACAGCGGCACAATAACGGAAATACTGTCGAACGTTAGGGGTTTGGAACTTGACGTCGCCAACGAAAGGCTGGGCTTCTGGGCAAAAACTTTCCAGGATGCCGAACGTTTGCTCAAAGATTTCGAGAATTATGAATGTACGCGAGAAGACATTGACAAAAAATTTGAGCAGATAGTCCGGATGGCAGTTTCGCGAGACGACCGCATTTTAAAAATCGCGCGTCGGTATATGACGATGGCCGACGTTTTGCGTATAAGACGCAGAATGATAGGAACCGGCCTCATCGGCGGCAAAAGCGTCGGTATGCTGCTGGCAAGAGCGATACTCGAAAAGACAGACCCGCGATACAAAAATTTGCTCGAACCGCACGATTCATTTTTCATCGGTTCCGATGTGTTTTATACATATCTCGTAAGAAACAAAGTCTGGTGGATACGCCAGAAGCAGCGAACAAGCACTAATTTTCTCGACGGCGCCGCCGAGGGCAGACAAAGAATCCTGCAGGGCGACTTCCCGGAATACATTATGAAGCAATTCAGCGATTTACTCGACTACTTCGGCCAAAGCCCGATTATTGTCCGTTCAAGTTCACTGCTCGAGGACAATTACGGCAATGCGTTCGCCGGAAAATACGAAAGCTTTTTCTGCACGAATCAGGGAACAAGACAGCAGAGACTCAAAGAGTTCACCGACGCGATACGAAAAATTTACGCCAGCAGTATGAGCGAAGATGCGCTGATGTACAGGGACAAATGGGGACTGCTCGAAAAAGACGAGCCGATGGGCATTCTGGTGCAGCGTGTTTCAGGCGCACCGCACGGCAGATATTTTTATCCGCAGGCGGCAGGCGTTTCGCTTTCGTTTAATCCGTATGTCTGGAACGAGGAAATAGACCCCAAAGCCGGCATGACAAGGCTTGTCTTCGGACTTGGCACGCGCGCCGTTGACCGCAACGACGACGATTACGCAAGAATCGTCGCACTGAACGCACCGGCAAGAACGCCCCAGTCCGGCGAAGACGCAAGAAGATTCACGCAGCAGAAAGTTGACTGCATCGACCTGGAGGCAAGAGAGTTCGCTACAAAACAATATCAGGAAATCGCCGCCGCCGCGACGGATGATGCGATTCTGTTCGATTTGTTCGCTTCTCGCGACAGGGAAATGGAACAAAGAGCCGCGCAGCTTGGCCGAAAGGATATTTTCAGTTGGTCGCTGACTTTTGAAAAACTGCTGACCAAAACTGATTTCGCAAAAGAGATGCGTGAAATACTCAAGACAATTCAGGATGTTTACGGCGCGCCGGTCGATGTGGAGTTCACCGTTAATTTCCTGAATGAAAATGAATTTAAAATCAACATTCTGCAATGCAGGCCTTTAGAGCAAAAAGGCGGCGGAGCGTTAGCAGTCCCGAAGGAGCCTAAAAATTCAAAAGATTTGATTATCGACGCGACCGGCCCCGTCATCGGACAGGCACGACACATCGCCATCGACAGGCTGATATATGTATCGCCGGAACAGTATGCTAATTTAAAAATTTCAGAACGATATGAGCTTGCCCGACAGATTGGCAAACTAACTCACCTCGAAAACGAAATAGAGAAAACGGTAATGCTGATTGGCCCCGGCCGATGGGGCACAAGCACGCCTTCGCTTGGCGTTCCGGTTTCATATCAGGAAATTAACACCATCAGCGTTCTTGTCGAGATTGCCATTTTGAACAAGGATATGTCGTCGGATGTTTCGCTCGGCACACATTTCTTCAACGACCTGATTGAAAGCGAAACGCTGTATCTTGGCCTGCTGCCGTACAGAAAAAGCAATATATTGAGAGCGGATTTCTTTAATAACTCGCCTAACGAGCTTTTAAATATTTATCCGCAGGCACAGAACTGGACGGACACCATTAAAGTTATAGACCCGCCCAAGGCGATTCCCGGCAGAACTCTCAATCTTTACGCCAATGCGGTCGAGCAGCGATTTATTCTTTACTGTAAATGACTCAATCTTATCTAAAAAAAACAATAGTTATGAAAAAAGTTTTAAATAAAACAGTTTCGGCCGGTTGGCCGTATCCGCAATTTTGATTTTTTATTTTTGATTTTTAATTTTCAAACCTGACCATCGGTCAGTTTGAGTAAATGATATGCAAATTGAAACGCTCCAGATTTTCTGCGATTTAGCGGAGTTAAAAAGTTTTTCAGGCGCCGCCCAGAAGAATATGATTAGCCAGTCGGCCGTCTCGCAGCAGCTCGCGCAGCTTGAAAAAGCGTTTAATACTGCGCTCATCGACCGCAACAGAAAATCTTTCGGCCTGACTGCCGCCGGAGAGCTATTTTACAACACGTGCAAAGACATTATCAGCAGATACGAGAATTTTCACAGCGGCCTTAATTTCCTGAAAAATTCCTCGAAGAGCAAAATCAGCATAGCCGCCATATACAGCATTGGAATCCACAGTCTGCAAAATTACATTAAAAAGTTTATCGAGCTTCATCCGCAGGTGCATCTCGACATTGAATATCTAAGCGACACAGACATTTACAATCGGCTGCTGCTTGGCAAAATAGATGTCGGCTTCGTCGCAGCGCCGAGGAATCATCCGGATATACAGATTTTCGATTTCGTTGACGAGCCGTTGGTATTGGTTTGCGGCCCGCAGCACCCGTTCGCAAAAAAAACTTCAATTGATATTTATATGGTTCAGTACCAGCCTTTCGTAGCTTTCGCAGGAAATCTGCCGACGCGTAACTGGATTGACCAGCTTCTTTTGAAATACAATGTCGTGGTTAAACCCGCGATGGAGTTTGACAACGTGGAAATCATCAAGCGTGTCGTTGAAATGAACAACGTGATAAGCATTATGCCCGTGACCACGATACAGCACGAGCTGGCAAGCGGAACTTTGAAAGCCATTCCGTTTGACAACGGAAAATTCACCCGCCCGACCGGCATGATAATCCACAAAAACCGCATTATGAACAAAAACCTCAAGGCGTTTATCGAACTGCTCGGCAAATAAGCAATGGAGATTTTAATGTATAATTTCCCATTAATTTGGTAAATTATATACAAATGAAAAAAATTAAAGCGGTAATATTCGATTTAGACGGCACAATAACCGAGCCATACCTGAATTTCGATGAAATACGGGAAGAAATCGGCCTTGCGCCGAATGCCGGCCCGCTGCTGGAAGAAATGGAAAAGATGACTCCCGCTCAAAGAGAAAAAGCGGATGCAATTCTTTACAAATACGAACAGGCCTCAATAGAACATTCAACGCTGAACAAAGGCGCAGCAGAAACTTTTAAAAAACTTGTCGAAATGAAAATTCCCATCGGCATCCTGACTCGAAATACCCGCTCGAACGCCTCGGCAGTCGCCCAAAAACACAATCTGATATTTGACGCTGTCGTTGACCGCGAAGACAAGCCGGTAAAGCCGCATCCTTACGGCGTGGAAAAACTTTGCAGACACTTCAATGTCGAGCCGGCCGAAACGCTGGTTATTGGCGATTATTTATTTGACCTGCAATCAGCAAAAGCCGCCGGTGCGATAGCGGTACTGATGAAGAATTCTGAAAAGTCCGAACAATTCGCCTCTTTCGCCGATTTCACCATTGACAGCCTGACGGAAATAATAGATATAATAAATAGAACATAGAACCGGGAATAAAATGAAAAAAAGTATTTTAATATTTGTTTCGCTCGTATTCGCAAGCACTTGTTTTGCCGGTGATGCCAATGACGTTACAAAAATAATTGAAAAATTGAATCAGTCTGCTGCGAATCTGAAAAATCTCACTGCCGAAGTCGAATACACTCACTCGCAGCCGCTATTCGAAACACAAACAATCAGAACAGGTGAAATATTCTATCAAAAAGACGCGAACAGTTCGGCGTTGAGAATTAATTTTAAAACGTTAAAGCAGGACGAGTCAAAAGAGCAGAAATACAGAGAAGAATATATTTTCGACGGCATAAAACTGACGCGAATCGACTACCAGAGCAAATCGGTCGTTACAGAGCTGTACGCAAAGGATAATAACAGTATTGAGCCGTTAGAGCTTGTGCAGGATTATTTCCCGATAATAGGTTTGGCAAAACCGCAGGAAATCGCACAGGATTTCAATACCATTTCAATTGGCAATGTTCTAAATCTGATTCCGAAAGAAAATTCCAGATATTTCAAAACTTACAAACAGGTTAATATTACTATCGATTCCAAACTCAACATCCCTGTCATCTTCACCGCGTCAACAACCGACAGCGAAGAGATAACAATAAAGCTGAACAAAGTTGAAATTTCAAAACCTGTAAAAAGGGAAGTTTTTGATTTTCAAATTCCCTCGGATTTTGTTCAGACACAAAAGTAAAGGCAACTTCTGATGCAGATAAACACATTAGTATTAGGCGCGTATGAAAACAATTGTTACATCCTCCGCAAAGACAATTCAGCGGACTGTCTGATTATAGACACCGGCTTAGACAACGACCCGCTGCTTGAATATCTTGAGCAGAACAATCTTAACCCGCTGGCGTTAGTTCTCACCCACGGCCACGGCGATCACATCGCTGGCGTTGAATTCTTGCGCGAAGCATACAAGAACATTAAGGTTTATATCCACAAAGCGGACGCCGAAATGCTCGCCAGTGCAGTAAAAAATTGTTCCGCTATGGTAGGCGAAAGAATTGAAAGCAAACCGGCCGACATTCTCATTGAAAAAGAAGGCCGGATGGATTTCGCGGGTTTCAAATTTGATGTTCTCCACACGCCCGGCCACACACCAGGCGGAATTTGCCTTTACAGTAGCGAGAACAAAACAATATTCACAGGCGACACATTATTTGCCAATTCCGTCGGCAGAACTGACTTTCCCAGCTATGATGCGCATAAATGCATGCAGCAGTTGATTGAAAACATCCAAAAAAAGATTCTCGTACTGCCGGACGACACAAAAGTCCTCCCCGGCCACGGCCCGGCCTCCATAATCAGGATGGAGAAAAAGCACAATCCGTATCTGAATTAAAAACGATAAAAAGACTTGTCAAAATAAGAAAAATCCCTATAATACCCCGAAATTGAGTTTTAAATTTTAATTGCCTGGAGGCAAAATGGAAAATCATCGTATAAGTAAGGTTAAAAAGAAGCGAAAAAGCGGGTTTTTGGCAAAAATGAGAACCCCCGGTGGACGCAAAGTCCTCAAGAGAAGACGCCGCATAGGCAGATCTTTAAAACTGCGCAACGTATAAGATTTTCGCAGCCTCTTTAAAATTATCACATACTTTTGCGCCTGTCGTGATTAGTCTTTTCCTGGACTGATGGCCGGCAGGCAGCAGCATACAATCGGCACCTAGTTCGCACGCCACTTCATAATCGTGGGTCGTATCGCCAATTAGAAGTATATCTTGGCCGCTGGCCGACAGATTTTTCAGCAGTTTTTTGCCTGCATCGACTTTCCCGTGCGCGTAATAGTCGTCCAATCCGCAGATATTTTCAAATAAGTCTTTTAATTTATAATGTTCAATCGCTGTCAGCAGCGAGGACTGCTGCGATGCCGACAAAACAGATTGAGACAGCCCCGCCTTTTTGAGTTTCGTTATAAAATCCAGAACTCCGCTGCGCAGGGAACATTTTTGATATTGAGCCTGATAAGCGGAAATATATTCACGTGCGACTGCATCGTATTCTTCCTTTGAGAAATCGAACCCGAGTTTCAGGTAATAATTGAGAACCGGAAAATCGAAATCGTTTTGATATTGCGGAAGGGTCGTCGTTTTCATTCCCCTGCCGGCGAGCATTGAATTGAGTACTTCCACACAAAGCCGGGCGTCGTCGAGCAGCGTGCCGTTCCAGTCCCAGATAATATGTTTGTATTTCATCGCTATTTTTGGGAATTACTGTCTGGAACAACGGCAGCCTTGTTCGGGGCAGCCGGCAGTTTCGGAGCATTGGCCGACATAACTCGCCATCTGGCCATTTGATCTGTCCACAGCGGATATTGAGCGTTTTTAGGAAGTTCGATGGCCGCAAGCGTTCGCAGTAATTTCCCTGCAACGTCTTTCCCGCGATTTTCGGAAAAATACTTATTCAGTATTTCCGCGACTTTCCTGTCCGGCCCAATATCGCCGGCAAGAAGTGTATTGGTCAAAAGCTGCTTGACTGATTCGATTTGACCGCCGCGGATATTTACATCGACCAGTTGTGTCGTCAACTCTTCCTTTTCATTGGGATCGGACGTATTTTGCAGCAGTACTCCGTAATATTTCGCCGCCGGCACATACAATAAAGCATCGGCATACGAATCCGCCAGTTTTCGCTGCAGACGAGTCAGTGCATTGGCATCATGTTCTGCCTCGGCTTTTTTCTCTGCCGCCTCGAACAGCATTCTTGATTTAGTTTGCAGTATATCGTCTTTTTTCGTTTTTGCCTTAGCCGATAATTTTTGTCCCCACGTAATCAGAGCGTCTGTTGGGCAATATTGGAAGATATTCATCATTGCTTCTGACGCTTTTTGTCTTTCATCTTCTGTTTCGGCGGTATCGGCCAGTGTTTCGAGCCATTGAAGGTCTTGTGCAGTACCGATTTGCCCTGCGGCCGCAATCAGTTCTGCGCGTATTTTGCCGCTTGTGTGGCTTTCAAAATTTTTGCTTTTAAGCAGCGCAAAAGCGCCTGCCTGGTCTATTCTCAAAAGTCCGCTTACAGCAGGCTCTGCCACAAAGCTGTTTTTGTCGTCTATTGCCGACGCAAATATATCTTTGAAAGCCTCGCCTGCGATTGCTTTGTAATAGCTGTCATTACCGCACAGCCGCTGCATTTCCTCAAGCAAACGGGTGCGAATCTGCTCATCTTGTGTTTTATGATAGTTTGCCGCTATATACTCGAAATACGGTTTCACTTCTGACTCTTCGAGTCCATTTTGCAGGAGCAGATTGCGGATTACTTCCGCCGATTCCACCGGCTTGACATCATTGAAAAAATCAACCGCGGCATGCAACGTATCGATTCTGATTTGCGGATTTATCTGTGTTTGCGAACCGGGTGAAAGCGCAAAATTACATACATGACTAAGCGCAATTATAATTTCCGTCTTTACATCCGGAAAAACTTCTTTTTTAAGCTGTAACGCAAGCGCATCTGCCGAATTAATATTCGTCAGCAATCCGAGCAGTTTTATCGCTGCGATTCGTATCTCCGGTTCGCTAT
Source organism: Planctomycetaceae bacterium (assembly GCA_021371795.1). Classification (NCBI taxonomy): domain Bacteria; kingdom Pseudomonadati; phylum Planctomycetota; class Planctomycetia; order Planctomycetales; family Planctomycetaceae; species Planctomycetaceae bacterium. Next base: position 78,656 of record JAJFVK010000013.1, read on the forward strand.
CGGAAACTAATGCTACCAGCGGATTCTGCATCACATCGACTGGCAGAGGTTTGCCGCTTTTCTGCCACATATTTATTTTTTCGATTGCCCAGAGTTTGACCGATGGATGCTCGAACGCGAGATTTTCCGCTACGAATTTCGCACGAATGCTGTCATCTGTCGTTGCCAGGTAAATATTATCGAGTGAAGCGAGATACCTTTTCTGCCATTTAAGAACGTCTTCCTTAAGTGAACGAATTTTATCCTGGCCGGTCAGCAGACGTTCGCGAACAATATCCATTTTCCCGCGTTCGATATCGCCGCGTATTTTTTGCCATTTCTTTTTATCTGTCCCTATCGGCATCCACTCGTCCAGCGCCTGCACCGCCGCAGAAGAGATTACAGGGTCGTCGCTGTCCAGCAGATCAATAAGCTGAAGCACCGCTTCCTTGTCTGGCCGAAGCTTCAGAGCATAAACCGCGTTTTTTCTGGTAGTATCCGGCAGTTCTGGTTTTCGAAAGATTGGGTCGATGTAATTTTTGATTTCCTTTAAACTGAAAATCAACATTGCCTGCGCCGCAAGCTTGCCGGTATCTGGATTTGCCCCTCGCAGGATATTCATCAGAGGCAGTATAAAATCCAATCGGTTGGGAATAAGAAAAGCCGAACTGCGATAGGTGCTTAAAGCTTGGCATACTGAACTGGGTGCGCCGACATTATCGGTTGAGTTAAGAGCTTCGAGCAGAATTTTTCTGGCATCAGGCGTTGGATCTACTATAAGCTCTTTTGCCGTATCTACTCGTATTTGTTCGTCTGTTGAGTTAAACAATGTCCACTGATTGATTTTTAACTGATTGTCTTCCTGACCGAAACTGACGGCATTACAGCAGCACATCAGAATCGCTAACGCTGCCGTGAGTTTAATATTGTGTTTTTGTATGCAAATCAGATTCATAACCATTCCATCTTTTCTATAGTTATAGTATTTTATAGCGTTTTAAGTTCAAAAAAAACCAAATATTTTTAATAACTTAAAATTTTCTTCACAATTACCGCCGCCGCGTCCGGAGCCGCGATAGCCTCGCATTTTTTACGCATATTTCCGCGTTTTTCATCATTGCTCATAATCTCGCAAAGCACCGGCCACAATTTAGCCGCAGTTTTTTCCGTATCGCACAAATCATCGACCACCACCGCGCAGCCGGCATCGACGAGAAATTGTGCGTTTTGCTTCTGGTGCATATCCTTATGATAGGGATAAGGCAGACAAATCGCAGGCGTACACGACGCCGCGAATTCCGCAACGCTCATCGCCCCCGCCCGGCCGATTACAAGGTCGGCCGCCGCAAGCAAACTCGGCATATCATCGCAATAATCCAGTATTTTATGGCTTATTTCGCAATTCCTGTAAAGCGACCGAACCGCGTCATAGTGCGAAATGCCCGCCAGATGGACAATTTGCCAACTCGGCTCAAAAATCTCAAGCCTGTCCAAAAGATAGCCTATTGTGTTGTTAACATTAAGTGCACCGCCGGACGCTCCGGTAACAAGAAGAATTTTCTTTTTCTGGCTCAATCCCAACGATTCAACAATGCCGGCCACATCAAGCTTAAAAAATTCACGTCTTAATGGACAGCCGGTTATAGTTACTTTTTTATTATTTAATCCGAAATAATTTTTCGTTTTTGGAAACTGAACAAAAATGTCTTTTGCGTATCGTGCCAGAAAGGTATTGGCTTTTCCCGGTATGGAATCTACATTGAGCATTGCCACCGGAATATTCAGACTTTTCGCAGCCAGAACAGGAGCGGTTGAAACAAATCCGCCGACACTGAAGACCATTTTTTCTTCGCTGTTATCTTCGAGCATTATTTTTCTAACGATTTTTTTCGCCGTGATTACGGATTTGATAAACATTAGAAATTTAATGGGATTAGGCGAAAATCCGCTCACCGGCAGAGGTATGAATCGATAGCCTGTCGTACCAAGAACGCGAGTGTCTATTGGCCTTTGACTGCAAAAGAATGTGATTTTGCAGTCCGGTTCAACTCTTAAAAGTTCCTGCGCCACCGCAAGAGCAGGATAAATATGACCGCCGGTGCCGCCGCCGGCAAAATAAATATGCTTCATAAAATTACATTTCTAAAAATATAAAATAAAAATTAAATTTAATGGGATGTATTCAAATCCTCAATATTAAATCTTCAATTTTAAATATTAAATTGTTTTGTCGCTGTGTCTTGCGACCGCCGCCAGAAATCCCGCTGCCGTTGCCGTAAGCAAAAGGTGCGTTCCACCCGCGCTGATAAACGGCAGAGCGATACCTTTTGTCGGCAAAAGCTGCGTAACAACTCCGAGATTCACCGCCGCCTGAAGACAAATCGCCATTGTTATACCAAACGCAAGAAGTTTTCCCAAATCGTCGGGACATCTTTGAATTATTATTATGCCGAGTACCGCAAACGTCATAAACAGCAGAATAATGATACACGCCCCGACAAATCCGAGTTCTTCTGTTATTATCGCGAAGATAAAATCTGTCGTATCTTCCGGCAAATGTCCGTACTTACTGATTCCGCCGCCAAGTCCCTTGCCCAATATCCCGCCGGTTGACACTGCGATTAGTGATTGGCGAATTTGATAACCGCTGGTTTGCGCGGTGTCTTCACTCGGTTGCGTAAATGATTTCAATCGTTCCATTCGTTCAGGAGAACTGATAATCGCAAACGCGAATACTGCAACAAGCAGAGGTGCAGGAGTTATGAAATGCCACCATTTCGCACCGGCTATAAATAAAATCGAAACACTCAACGTCGCTACAAACAAAGCGGTACCGAAATCTTCCTTTAATATAAGAAGAGTAATAAATCCGACAAGACTCAACAGTGGTACAAACCCCTTGAAGAAACTTTTCAGTTTGTCTCCCATCATCACCACCACACCGGGCAAAAACAATATCAGCGACCATTTTGCCAATTCGGATGGCTGGAAGTTCAGCGTTATAGGACCTGCCCCCACCCTCAACCAGCGTCGTGCATTATTCACCTCAATGCCGATTCCCGGAATCAATACAGCAATAAGCATCAGAATACTGGCCATTACGAGATAAAATGACGGATTTTTCAGCCAGTCGGACAATCGCCCCTTCCCAAACGACAGTTTGTGATAATCAATCAGGCTTACTAATACTGTTACGAAAATCGCCGCGACGAAGAACATCGCCTGCCTGAATTCCGGATAATTGTAAAATTTGCGGAAGTCATAGTCGGTATCGATACGGGCGCTTGCACTGAAGACAAAAACCGCCCCTATCGCCATCAGCGTTACCGTCAGGCTGACCATCATATTGGCGATGGTACTATTTTCAATTGTTTTGGTTATATTTTTCTTCACGACAGAAGTTTTATCGGCATTAGCCTTAATAATCAATCACAAAACTACTTTGTTAAAATCCTGTTTTGAAACCCCCGCTTTTTCGAGCATTTTCAAGTGCGGCCAAAGTTCCCCGAGTTCGTACATATTGTGACAGTCGCTCGAAAGCGAAAGTCTAACGCCTGATTCAACACAAAGTTTCGCAAACTCAAATTCCGCTTCCTGACTGTGAAAATTCACTTCCGCAGCGGTGTTATATTGTTTCAATAATTTTATAACCTTCTCATACAAATCCACCGGCAGCCGGCTGCCATTACGGTGAAACATTCTAAACGGATGCGCAAGAACACTTACGCCACTTTTGAGAATCTCTTCCGTTCTGAACAAATATTCCTGCTTCACCGCTCCCCAGTCGATTGTCTCTTTCCACATCTCCGCAAGTTTGTGAATCGAGCCTATCAGAAAGCCGACTCTTTGCCTGTCTTCGGGTTTTATCATTGCCCTGCCGGCATAATCGAAATCAACTTCAAGCCCGATTGATTTTTTCGGAACGTTATTTTGCTTCATCAAATCAAAATATTGTTCCATCCGGTTATGTTTTTTATTTAGCCCGGCAAGACCATTTTTATAACATTCCCCCGTCCAAAAAGGATTATCTTCGAAATAAAGCTGTCCGCTGTGTTCGGTGAAGACAACACCTGCCAGCCCCAAATCTTTATATAAATTAAGAATCCGCGCAGCGTCCATATTCTCCGAGCAGTACGCAAGTTGCGTATGCACGTGCCTGTCAACAAGCCCCAACTCCGACGGCAAACGCATATCATCCGTCGTTACAGAAACCTTATCACCCTCAATTTCCACAATCATATATTTAAACGGCGATACGCTCACCGCAGGCATCGTAATAAAATTTATTCCATCGGATTGAATATGCCCAAGCCCCTTGTGATAATGACCGGACACAGACATAAAAATCTTGTACTTTTTCATCACGGCGATGATTTGCTCTGAATTGGTATAAACGTACGGACATTCGCTCATCCCCGGCGGAACTATCGGCACATGCTGAACGCTGACAATCGGCCCGCTGAAATTTGCCCGCGCGTTTTTGAACCTCTCAATTTGTTCGTTTGGCCTGCTTGCGCAAAACATCGGCTCTTCTTTATCGTCGAAGACTAAAAACCGAACGCCGGCCACATCAAGCTGGTCTTTGCATTCAAAAACTTTGTAAAAGTACTCCGTCGAAGGGTCGTGATTGCCGCGAACCGCGATATAAGGACAAGTTAGCTTGCCAAGAATTTGCTGAAGTTTGACCAGCCAGAGTTTAGCGATTTCGCTGTCGTTCCCATCGACAAAATCTCCGCAGATTATGGCTAAATCGGGTTTTATCCATCGATTGAACCTGTTAATCGCTCGCAGAAGCAGTATTTCCGCCATATCGCCGCGAATGTCTGGATTATCTGCCTTGCACGGTGCGTGAATATCAGATATTATTGTAATTTTCATTTTTATATCTATAATGCCCGAACTTATTTAAATTTAAAACTGTATTATAAAATAGTCTCGACTGAAAGTCGAATCCTGAATTTTGAATTTTAATTTTTGATTTTTAATTTTTTGTTAATGCCAATAACTCCTTATCATTTTGGACCATCCGGACTAATCGGCTATGTCTTTCGCAAGTGGCTCGACTTTCCGGTCTTTGTACTCGCCAACGTCGTTGTTGACCTTGAGGTTTTGCTCATTGGATATTTCCACCTCGGCTGGCCATACCATCGTTATGCGCATACTCTGCTCGGCGGCGCGGTGGTCGGACTGTTATGGGGAGTCGTTGCGTATTTTATTCAGCCGATTTTGAAATGGGGTATGCACATTATCAGGATAAATTACACGCCGACATTTAAAAGGATGTTAATCTCCGGCGTGCTTGGCGTTTGGCTGCACGTTTTGGTGGACGCGATTTATCATTATGACGTGAAAATCTTTTGGCCGTTCCCGAAAAATATCCTTTGGCGGATAATCTATCAGGAGCAGGTTAAAATGATTTGCCTGATATGCCTCGGCGTTTTCGCCGTGCTTTATATGTTGCCGACGTTCAAACAATTCTTAAAAAAACGATAAAAAAACTTTGAAAACTCAATATCTTGTAGGGTGGGCTTTGGCGAAGCCATCCTGTGGACAGCCCACGCAGTAGTGTTAGTTAATATATCAAATATTAAAAATCAAAGCTTGTCCTCGCGCAGGCGGGGATTGTGGAAGGCCTTCGACCAACTATTTAATTTTTACATTGTCATTTTGCATTTTGATATTTGATATTTGATTTAATTATCAAATCTTCAATCTACAATCTTCAATTTTAAATTTTTCTACTTCTCCACCGGCGTCAAAACAACCTTCACCGTCTCGTCTTTATATACAACTTCTTTTTCGCCGTCGTATTCTACCGTTTTCACAAAAACCTTGGTTTTATCTTCGCCAGGAATAGTGATGTTGAAATTATAGAGTTCCTCGCCGCCATCTTCGCCGGTAAATTCCCATTTTACGATTACCGGTTTTCCGATTGGTGATGGGCATTCTATTTGGCCTGTTATTTCATTATCATCATGAAGCTGTTCTTTAACAAACAGCGGCAGTGTGCAATTATTATTCGGGTCACCGTCAACATAAACAACCTGTACAACTCCTGCGATTTCAGGCAGTTTGCTTTCTTCCTGCATTTTCAATTTCTTATGAATTGAAACGGTTGAAGCCGAATTGAAAATCAAAAGTACGCCGACAAGCGTTAAAAGTATCGCCAGTCCAGTCGAAGACACCGCGATACCCGCAATAGCGAAACCTTTGCCCTTGAGTTGTCCGCCGGATTTGTTGATCCTGTTCAGCGCGATAAGTCCGAACACAAGTCCGAGTATCCAGACGATTCCAAAAACCCCGAGAAACGGAAAGCAGCTTACGCTCAATATCATTGAGGTAATCGCCATACCGCTGGTCTTGATTGGCTTACTATATACAAACACTCCGCCGCAGCTTTGGCATATCCCTGCGTTTTCAAGATTATCTGCACCGCATTTTTGACAATACATAATGACCTCCATTTAAGAATGAAGATTAAAGAATTGAAGATTGTGATAAATCTCCCATTGAAGTTATTTTTCAATCTTCAATCTACAATCTTCAATTATAAACCCAAACCCTTTTTATTCAACCTTATTGTTTTTTGAGAAATTCCCTGATTTCCGTCAGCAAATTAATCGCCTGAATCGGCGTGAGATTATTTACATCAAGGCTCTTGATTCTTTCGAGTACATCTTTCTCTTTCTGGTCGAAAAGCATACCCTCTTGCGGTTCTTTTGTCCGCTGTTTTGTTAGTTTTTCGCCGCCGGCCTCTTTTTGGAAGGTATTTTCGAGTTCTGCCAGAATTTCCTTACTGCGTTCGAGGATAGTTTTCGGAATACCCGCAAGTTTCGCCACGTGAATACCGTAGCTCTTATCAGTTCCGCCTGCGACAATTTTGTGCAGGAACACAACTTCGTCCATCCATTCACGAACGGCTACGTTGCAGTTTTTGACATTGACCAAAAGTTCCGCAAGAGCCGTCAATTCGTGATAATGCGTCGCGAACAGCGTCCTGCATTTGAGATGATTTGCGATATGTTCGGTGATCGCCCAGGCAAGTGAAAGCCCGTCATATGTGCTCGTGCCTCTGCCAACCTCATCGAGAATGACTAATGATTTATCCGTCGCATTATTTACGATATTGGCTGTTTCAGTCATCTCAACCATAAACGTCGATTGCCCGCGCACGATTTCATCCGAAGCGCCGACACGTGTAAATATCCTGTCAGCCAAACCGATTACCGCCTGCTTTGCCGGAATAAAACTTCCCGTCTGCGCAAGCAAAACAAGTAATGCGGTCTGCCGAATGAAAGTGCTTTTACCGCTCATATTCGGGCCGGTGATAATCATAACATCGCCTGTGGTGAGCGAAGTCGAACCATCTTTATTACCACTTCCAAGTTCTACGTCATTCGGCACAAACTCGCTGCCAAGAATATCCGCAAGCACCGGATGCTTACCGTCAACGATAACCAGCTCTTTGCCGTTTGTCATTTTAGGCCGCGTATAACCGTGAGAAACCGCCAGATGCGAAAAGGCTGAAATACAGTCGATAGTCGCGACAATTTCCGCCAATGCCATAATCTTCTGAATAAATCCGCAGCACTGCACGCGAAGCTGCTCGAAAATTTTCTGTTCTAACTCAAGACTTTTCTCGCCTGCGGTTAAAATTTTCTCTTCGTATTTTTTCAATTCATCGGTAATGTACCGCTCGGCGTTTTTGATTGTCTGTTTGCGAACATAATCGGCAGGCGCTTTATCGGAATTAGAATTTGATATTTCGATATAATATCCAAAAACGCTGTTGAACCCGACTTTGAGATTGGCAATGCCTGTGCGTTCAATTTCCCGCTGCTGATACTGCGCAAGAAACGACCTGGCATCTTTTGAAATATTTTTAAGCTCGTCAAGTTCGGCGTTGAATCCTGCTTTTATAACGCCTCCGTCGCGCAAATGCGTCGGACACTCCGGCTCGATTGCGGATTCGAGTAACGCCGCAAACTCCTGCATCGTATCGCAGTTTTTCGCAAGCCGGATAAAAATATCGGAACTCAAACCCGCGATGTTTTGCTTTAATGGCTCTGCTTTTTTCAAACTCTGCGCAAGAGCGAGCATATCCCGCGGCCCTGCCCGCAGCGTACTGATTCGCGCGACGATTCTTTCGAGGTCTGCGAATTTTTTCAAAATCCCGCGTATTTCTTCGAGCGAACTTTTCTTATCGATTAATTCTTCAACGCCGTCCTGCCGCAGTTCGATTGCACCCAAATCGCACAAAGGCATACAAATCCACTGCCGAAACATCCTGCCGCCCATTCCCGTCAGCGTCCGGTCAATCGTCTCGACAAGCGAGCCTTTTCCGCCGCGGATTGTTGAAAGCACCTCAAGACTCCGCAGCGTTACCTGGTCGATTTGCAGATATTTTTTCTGCTCGACTAATTTTATACCTGAAATATGCCCCAGCGCGGTCTTTTGCGTTTCTTTGAGATATTCGATAATCGCACCGGCAGGACTTATGATACTGCTGTCGTCTTTTATGCCGAAGCCTTCGAGCGTCCTTGTATTAAAATGTCCGGTGAGCCGTTTAAAAGCGTCGTAAGGCTCAAAATACCAGCTTGGCCGGTAAGTTATCGCGGTACTGCCGCAGCGTTCGATTTGCGAGGCGAGTTTTTTTATTTCTTCGCTGAAAAGTTCGCCGCGTGCATCCGGCAAAATACATTCCGCAGGCGCAATTCTTAAAATTTCATCTACTACCGCACTTTCCGGAATCGTCCGCGCGAAAAATTGCCCTGTCGAAATATCAACCCAGCTTATTGCTGCGGTTTTGGAATTGAGTCCAACCGCGCAGAGAAAATTATTTTGCTTTTCCTCCAGCAGCATATCATCGGTCAGCGTGCCGGGCGTAATGATTCGAATGACATCACGTTTTACAACACCCTGTGCAAATTTTGGATTTTCGATTTGTTCGCAGACGGCCACTTTGTAGCCTGCTTTAATCATTTTCTTCAGATAGCTGTCAACCGCGTGAAAAGGCATCCCCGCCAGCGGAACAGGATTTTCGCCTTTGCTTCTGCTGGTTAGTGTAAGCCCGCAGACCTGCGAACAGATTTGCGCGTCTTTATAGAATGTCTCATAGAAATCTCCCATCCTGAAAAACAAAATACAGTCGGGATACTTCTTCTTGAACGTATCGTATTGCCTCATCGCAGGCGTTAATTTTTCCGGTTGTTGTGTCATAGTCGGGTATTATACAAAAATACTGTCTTTTAACAATACCCAACAAAAAAAGCCCTCATCACAAGGGCTTTTGATATTTTTGAATATTTGGAAAGGAATTACATTCTTTTTCTTCGCAGCAAAGCAGCACCCATACCAATCAAGCAAATTGTTGCTGGTTCCGGTATAACCTCACAGCCATAACAAACTGCCTGTACCTGCGTTCCATCTTCAAGGACAACTCCACCGCGATAAGTATCTTCTTCCGCAAGCGAAATCGTGCAATCTTCTGACACTGTAAATGTACACAAAACACCGCTTGCCAGTGGAGCATTTTCGTCATCATAATACCCCGAACCAAATTCAAGCGTAATGCCATTTGTGCCTATACCGCCTGATGAGCCTGGATCCATAGGATCAGCCAAAGGATCACCAAAATCTATCACAGTTCCATCGGGACCAATATTTATTGTTGCCGGATAAATCCCATATCCCGGATTCGATGCCGTAGATTCACCGGTATGATAATTACCAATTGCCAGAAAAACACCATCACTTGCATAAATATTTAGCGCAAAAGCCCGAACAAGTGAAGATTCGCTTGATGCGTCGTAGCTTAACTGTACAATGTGATTTCCGAGATCCTGACAGGAAATGACTACCGTACCAAATGAAAATGATGCTGACAAAAAAATGACAAGTAAACAAAGTGCCTTCTTCAATTTCTCTTCCTTTCCCAAAGTATCTAAAATTGTAAATAGTTAAGATATATTATACAAAATTCCACTCTTTTGTCAATAAATATACCTTTAAAAACCATAAGTACTTTATTTAAAAGAACTTTTGAGCAACGAGGCTATTAATTGTTTTATTCCCTCTTTATTTTCCGATACGGAGATTTGCTCAACTATTTTTACCTGCCTATCGGTAAAGCAGACGGTCTTTTTCAAGTCGAACTCTACAACACCAAGCGAGGTTTCAATTTCGTTTATAAGCTCTTTGATGCCGCTGCCGGTTTTCGCGCTGATTTTAAAACCATCCGCAAGAACATCCATCGCCAAATCGCATTTATTAATACAAAATATTACTTTTTCCGCGAAATCCGTGTAATCTGCGATTAAACCGTTTCCGTCTTTAATATACAAAACCAAATCCGCATTTTTTACCAACTCCGCCGTTCGTTTTTGCGATTCGGCATCGATTATATTTTTCTGACTCAACGCCGCGTCGAGACCTGCCGTATCGAAAATTTCCGCTTGAATATTTTTCAATCTGATTTTCGCACTAAGCCAGTCTCTTGTCGTACCTGCAATATCAGCCACGATTGCTTTTTCTTTTCCGCACAGATAATTGAACAGCGTGCTTTTCCCGCTATTGGGCGGCCCTGCGAGCACAATTTTTGCACCATTAATAAAATACGATGCGATTTTACTATCGGCCAAAATCTGTTCCGCACCTGCTTTTATATCCTCAAGACTCATCACATCAATATGTTTTGCAAACCATTCCGCCGTTTGTTTTAATCCCATTTTCGTTTGATGCTGAATTATTTTCGCACCGTCAAGCGTTGCCGCCTGTGCGATTGCAATTTCAGATTCGATTGCGATTGTGTTGCCGTCGTGTTTTTTGCACGCATGATACGCGATAATCTCCTGCGCATCGACGATTTTCGCACCGTGCTTTTTCAGCAGTTCTAAAATGTTCTCGACGATGATAGGATTGCCGTGGCAGTTAATGCTGAATGAATTTTCCCCTTCGCAGCCGATTATTACTTCATCGATAATCTTATCGCCGTCACAGATATTGCCGTGCAGGACGCTGCCGATTTTGTACGCAGAAGCAGAACATTTGAAAATCTTATGAATTACCTCATTCGCGCCTTCGCCCACAACCTGAACACCTGAAATCGCGGCAGCGCCCTTTGCCGTCATCACCCCCGCAAGTACAAAAGAATCTCTTTCCATTTTAATTAGTGTCTATTCGTGTTCATTCGTGGTTACATCTTCTCGCCAATATATTTCTTGAACGACAGCACAATGCCTTTTACAACAAGGTCATCGACAAATGAATCGACGAAATCGCATCCGCTCCGTATAATTTCCATATTTCCGCCGGTAACAACCGTCTGCGGCCATTTGCCAAGCTGTTCGGAATACAGCCTCGTAACAACTTCAATCGCTCCAATCGCGGAATAATACAAACCGTTATTAATTGCCTCTTCGGTATTTCTGCCGTAAGGTTTTTGCGGAGCTTTAACTTTTTCAATCTTCGGAAGCTGCGCCGTGTGCCTGTTCAGCCCATCGGCAGCGATATCGAACCCCGGCAAAATCACACCGCCGAGAAAAATGCCTTTATCATTGACCGCGTCGATTGTTACCGCCGTACCGAAATCCGCAACAATAACCGAATCTTCGACAACACAATACGCCGCGAACGCCGCCATTACTCTGTCAACACCAACCGCTTCGGGCTTATCAACATCCAGCCCCATCGGCAGCGGAATATCTTTGCCCAGTCCGATTTCGAGCGCTTTTTCGTCTAACTTTTCCTGCGCGATTTGCTTAACAACTTCAGTCCATTTCGGATTAACGCTTGCGATAACAATACGCGCATCACGTTTCTTATCCTTATCTTTTCCCGCCTTAACAAACGGCACGCGATTCCAGAAATTCTCCAAAACCGCAGTCAGTTCTTCAGTTTTTTCGCCGCTGGTCTTTTCAATACCCGCTTCGATATCCTCCAGAAACAATGCCGCTGTTATATTTGTATTACCAATGTCTATTGCAATAACGTTCATTTAACACCTTTTTTAACTATTAAATTTAATAATAAATGAGATGTTAACCGATTTCGCCTCACTTTTCACTATTTTTTAATTTCATAAGCCACCGGACTCGTATCAGAGCCATGAGTGCTGAAGCAAAGCGGAAGCCCCCGATTCTTCAGGAATTTGTTTGCCTTGAAAAACAAATTCAGAGGGGGTTAGCGAGCGGGTAGTTTCAGAGCCGCGACCGTTAGCGAGCGGGTAGTATCAGAGCCCCAAGCGTTAGCGCTGGGGTCAGCGATTGGTAATCGTCATGGTTTCTCAAATATTAAATTTTAAATTTCAAATTCGTTTCGCCCCGCTCTACATACCACAGAATCACATAATTCTTATCCCATCGGGGCAGCTTATTGAATCGTTTAGCCACGCCATCACTATGGCGTGGTTCACCTCGTAGGGGACGGCGATGCGGCAATCTCGTTTTCTTAAATCTTAAATTCGTTTTGTCCAACCTGTCAGATATGTCAGATGCGTCCTACTCGTCCTACTTGTCCAACACGTCAGACACATCCGCCCCGCCGGTAGTTATCGATTAAAAAATTCAAGTAAATTAAAGTACATTGGCTTTGTTTGATAAATCCCAATGCGTCCGTAATTATCTAAAAGCTGGAGCATTAACTTCCAAATTTTCTTTCGTTCAGAACAATCCGCTGGCAATAAATTTATCTTGTTAGCAAATTCAACAAATTTCCCATCCCAAGTTGTAGAATACATGCCTAATCGAGGATCATAACTGAATTTTAACAGACATTTCAATGCTAACAATTCATTTCCATCTGCTTTTTCACATATTGCTTGAATAATGAATTCTGGTACACCAAATGAATCGTCTTTACAGACTTTTCCATCTGTAAAATTAAGTGTTCCCAGTAACAAAGATAATGTTTTTTTAGCATCCAACGGACTTTTTTTTACCCAGTTAGTAAGCCCTATAGCTTCCTCAATTCTGTCAGGATGATCAAGGTTTTTCTTGAACCAATTATTTCTATATCGCCAATGTTCCTCTGCTTTTTGTTTATTAACATTGGTTGCATTTTCAAAGCCGGTTTTGAAAAAACTATTACTGCTATTTTTCGCTATTAACGAAGCATTATCATAATACAAATTTAATAGTTGTTTTGCCTTGAACCCCCAACCGTTAAAATAAGCTATTACGATGTGTTTACCTAAAAATTCTGATACTTTTTCACTATCCTTGGAAACATTTACGTCGTCTTCATTTTGTTGCAGAATAGCTTTTTCATAAATTCCTTTTTTGACAAGAAATTTATAAAGAGGGATATAAGGTCTTGCCCATTTCAAATATGTGTACCAAATAATTTGCCAATTCTTTTCGTTAATAAGCAAGTCTATATTCTTTTTAAACCATTTTTCGTTTGAATAAAATAGTTGTGTCATTCTATTTCCAAACACACTCAATCTGAATGGCTCGGAAGTTTCTAACAAATAATCACATAGCTCGATATATCTGGGCAAATACATCAAATCATAATTATAATCTATTCTATTAATATTATCCGCTTCTGCTTTCAAGGGCTTTGTCTTGCCTTTTAGAAAAACTGCAAAATCTATAAGCGCCTCAAATGCCACACCTGTAACCCTGTTACAGCTTATTTGAACTAAATCGGAATCTGATTCTCCTGCACAATCCCAACTTTTTACCAAGAACGCAATAATGCTTAATAATCTATTAATATTTTCACTATTAAATTCCATTGTCGTTTTTATTTGCCAAGCCTGTCCAATTATATTGGCGATGGCCAAATATATCTCATAAGTATCATCATGAAGTTCTTTTGCAGAGGGTAATTTCTTGAAAGAATTTTCCGCAAGAGTAAAAAACTGTTGCCAGTCAAATACTTCATTTTCTGGAATTCCGGTATTGTCTCTTAAAGCATTAAAATAACTTCTTAGGAAATCTGAAGGTATTTTAAACAATTCATTCAGGTCGGCATGTAAATATTCCATCCGTTTTGCTTTTACAACCTTTTGAAAAGCCCCTCTCAATCCCTCTTTGGGTGTTTGCCACAAATGCCCCTTTGTCTTTTTTATATCGGAATAATTTTTTTCATCCTGCAGATATAAAAGCACTTCTTGTACGGACATATTACTTAATTCATTTGCGGTTTTAGGAGAATTCTCATCTTCCGCCACATCTCTTACCTCCCCAAATTCTATGATAGGTCTTGGTTTAACGTTATCTTCTGTGGTGCCAGATTTGGTAAAAAAATCGTTATATGATTTTTGGAAGGCCGGCAAATCTTTCACTATGTACAATTTTCGTGCTTTTCGAGAGTTTTTTATTTTCTCAATTTCTTCTTCTAACTTTAGTTCAGATTTTTCCTTTTTCAACCATTCATCAATATTGGAAATTTCATCTTTATCGAGATTGTATGTATTTACCCAATCCAGAAAATGGTTAAAAACTTCAGGAGTATTTTTAAGCTCATCATATTTGTCCCTCAATAAATAAGCATACTCAAACTTAAAGTTCCTTTCTGTGAAATATTTCTCATCAGAGATAATCGTTTTAATTTCTTCTGTATATTCAGTTCCCTTATAATATCTAAGAAGATATAATTTGAATCGCCGATAAATAACCACTTTGTGTTGCTCAAGATAGTTCATTATATCTTGAATATCCACCTGACGTTTTTCACATAAATATTTTAAAGCCTCACATATACTTTTTATAAGAAAAATTACAGGACTATCTTTGTATTGTCGTATAGAACCATCTAAATCATCTAATGAATAATTTATGGAAGTACTATAATCATTAGATTGCTCTTGCTGTCTTGATTTTAAATATTGTTCCAAAATATCAAACATTAAAATCAATGATTGCTTAGGAGCAACCTGCCAAACTTCTCTAAAAGTTTTAAGAATTTCGATATAGTCATGTTTTTCGATTCTGGAATGTTCTCTTGTGTAAGAAGACTTATCATCTTTTAATTCTACGACTTCAAGCAATATCTTGGCAATCTTTAACGCATCATCTACTTTTCCAAGTTTAGCCAACCGCAGCATTATATTTGCCGCAGGCTCACCAAGCCAAACCCATACAATCCATTGATGCATATTTAAATAATTACATACAGTTGACACGCAATCAGCCAAAATATCAGCCGGCAACTGTTTAACTGCATCGAGGAAATTTGCTTGAATCAGCTGATCCTTGGGATTCAAACTTTTTATTATTTCCCAAGTTTCATATGGCCGTTCTGAAACCGTCCAGAGTAAATATCTGGATTTAATTCTTTGTACGAATTGGATTTTTTTATCTGACTCATTTAAATCTTCGAATTGTCTATTTTCATACAAAACTTTTGCCCATGCTGAAGACGGGTAAGGAATTTCAGGCGTTTGCATATTTGTATAAAAATATCTTTCGAATTCATTACCACTTTCTAATATTGTACGCAGCTCATTCCAGTCGTTTTGAGGCGAGTCCGAAAGTTTGAGTTTATCAATTTTTTTTGTAATACTATAAAAATTCATTATTGTTGTTTTTCTATTTAAAAAGTTTGAATATCACCAACATTTTGAATCCCTGCTTGAGGATTGAGCCAGTCTATTAATTGATCCTGTATTTTAACTTCAAAACTATCAACGTTTACAAAATCTATATATTTGCATTCATCTTTTATGGACACTTTAAAGTCTAATACTTTTTTTAATTCAACACCAGGATCTTGCGTTAATTCTGACGGGATTTGTTTAAAGCACACAACGACACCTAAAAGTTTTTTTTGTGATAATAAAGAAATACTTCTTCTATATTCTCTAATAGTCGCGCTTTCAAAGTTGGGATCATCGTTGTGGCTACCTAGCGTTTTCCAGAACACAAAAACAGCATAATCACATAAATCCAAATGCATGTTAATTTGGCCTTGTGGTTCACCATGCCCCCCTGAAGTATATTCCCATAATACGGGCAGAAAAACTTTTTTAGAATTGCAAATTCTTGAATTATACTTACAAACAGTATATTGAAACCTATTTCGTTCCTCTTTAAGGTCTTCTGACGGCGAACCTAAGAAAATCCGCATACCTTTCAGGTCATTGATCATTTCTGAAGGCCTCTTGAAAAAAACACAAAATTTCTTTTTTTCTTTCTACTCTCATTGTTCGTTGATTATATTACTTCCCTAACCAAACTCAACAATTTTCCTCTTTAAAACTTTGTTTATCTTTCCACATTCAATAAAAATCTATGCACAGTGAAATCCTTGAAACTTGTCCGCCGCAGGTTGGACCAGCGATTGAAAATTAAATTTTCTTCGTGTCTTAGTGCCTTTGTGGCTATAAAAAATCCTTGAAAATTAAATTCAGAGGGGATGGCTACGGCAAATTTACGCAGGTTTCACGAACCGCTATTTTCAATTTTTGTTATTTTTTATGATTTCGTTGACATTTTATATTAATTTATCTTATTCCAGTGCGTTCTGCTGTCGTTTTGTAATTTTTTTTGTTTGCGAAACTTGCGCCTTGCGCAAATTTAAAGTGAAAACTCGCATTATCTATTGGCTACTGGCTACTGACTACTATTAGTAGTATGTTTGAAATTTTGCGCAAGCGAAGACTTGCGCTGATTTTGCGAATTTTCAATAATTTCGATTTTTGAGAAGGATTTTAAGTATTTTTTTGATGTTTTGCCGATTACTTGCGCATTTTAAACACTGTTTTTGGCAAAAAACAGGAAAAATGAAAATTTTGATAATTGCTTTTGTGATATGAAGTTGTGTCAGATTTTTTATAAAACGTGCGTCTTCTTATTTTTCACTAAATCGGCCATAACTTCTTATTTTGTGTTGCTGGAATAATATTGGCACTTGCGCGTAATAGTAATAGCTTATTAGACAGTTTTCCATAACAATTAAACATTTCAAACTGAAAAATTTTTGCCTATTTTCGCCCTTTTCAATCTCAAACCCTCATTATTAGAGGACTAATGCGGGTCCCGTGTTAAAATAGGCAAAATCAACTTGACTTTTCGGCTTATATTTGCTTTAATGATTTGAGCATCAGTTATCACTTGGGGTTAGAGAAAACAGCAAAATTGTATATTGGGTGTATGTATAGACCGAAGGCGTTGCGCCAATACACCTCCTTAGCATCTTGAATTTAAGTACATAGAGATACTGCGCTTATGAAAAGGAAACAATTTTGAATAACTTGAAGTGTAATGTGACTATTTTTAGGGGTAAAAAATGAGACTGAACTATGGGGGTTTTGTAAGTTCCTTGCTGTTATGCCTTTACAGCGTAACAATGGCACAGGGTAATTATTCTGTGCTTGTGCAGGAAAGTCCGGCCGGTGCGGGCGAAATGAGGCCGGGAATTGGCGTTCATTCGTATGGCGTCAGTGAAACAGTTACCGTATCTACTGTTGCTAAAACAGGTTATAAATTTGTAACCTGGCTTGGCGATGTAAGCGACCCATCTGCTAACAGGACGCAGTTGACGGTTGACGGCCCGAAGATTGTTATTGCTGTATTCGAGCGCGACCAGTATGCGTTTGCCGCAACGGATTACCCGCAGGTCAGTGTCGGCCCGGAATCTTTATATCCGAGAAGCGACACATATACTAATTCTGTAAGCACTATGGATGAACCGCCGGATACCCCGGATAATCCAGACGACCCATATACGCCGGACGATCCTGTCCCGGAGCCATTAACAGTTACTTTGCTCGGATTGGGCGCAACGTATCTGTGGCGAAAGCGGTTATTTAATTAAAGATTACTCTTATTGAGATGCCCCGTGTTAAGCGCCAGGTCCCCGGATTGCTTAACGCGTTTAGCAGGAACACATTTGGAAGGTTGGAAGACAGCCGGCAGTTTTAAAAAGCTGCCGGCAATTTTTTTAAAAAAACTCATTAAAAATCTCATAATAGATTAAGTTTATCTGAAAAAATTACCGATATAAAAATATTCTATCTATGAGAGAGTTATGTTGGAAGAAAACAAAAACTCGGCAACTACTGATTTATTAAAGTATGACTCGTCTATGCTTAACATCATTCTCGAGAATCTGCCCTGCATGGCGATGATTCTAAGGAGGGATGCACGCCAGATAGTATATTCCAATGCCGCCGCCAGACAAGCCGGCGCAATCCCCGGCGAAAAGTGTTACGAAACTTTCGCGCAGCGCCGCGAACCATGTCCGTTTTGCCTTGTCGCCGACGCTTTCAACTCCAATAATAGCAAAAAAAGCGAAATAGAACACGAGGGCAAATGGTACGAATGCAGATGGATTCCGCTCACTAACGATTTATATTTGCATTACATATTCGACATTACCGACCACAAGAAAACTGAAGAAAATTTACGCAGAAGCAATGAAGCGCTGATAATCAAAACCGAACAAACCACAGAATTAGCCCTCGAATCTCAAAAAGCTAATTCCATCAAAAATAACTTTCTGGCGGCTATGAGCCACGAATTGAGAACGCCGTTAAATTCCGTAATAGGCTTCAGCGAAATACTCATGCTGGAACTTGCCGACGAGCAAAAAATATATGCCGAGCTGATTTACAGCGGCGGGCAGCGCCTTTTGCTTTTAATCAGTGATATCCTCGACCTTTCCAGAATCGAATCTGAAAAAATAAATCTGAAAATCGAGCAGTGTTCTCTAAACAAAATAATCGAACAGCTTGAATATATGATGAGGCCGTTTGCCGACGAAAAAAAACTCGAGTTCAAAATCAACATATCCGGCAAACTTCCTGAAAACATCTCAACCGATTCAGACAGGTTGAAACAATGTGTCGCAAATGTTGTCAGCAACGCGATTAAATTCACCGAAAATGGACACGTCTTTGTAAACATCTCAACTATTGAACGCGGCGAAAATATGTTTGTCGTTTTTGAAGTGGAAGACACAGGAATAGGTATCGCGTCTGAATTTCACGAACAAATATTCGAATCGTTTGTTCAGGAAGATGGAACCATGTCCAGAAGATATGGCGGAGTAGGTCTGGGCTTGACGATAAGCAAAAAGCTGGCAAAACTTCTCGGCGGAAACATTACATTAAAAAGTGAAAAACAAAAAGGCTCGACATTCAAAATCACACTGCCGATTAATATTGAATAATCTTCGACAGCCGAACTTTGCAAAAGCGAAAATAACGCCGGCGTTTAGGACCGTCTGAAAACCGCCACGATACTTTCAACTTCAACAACAAACAATCTATTGTCCCCTTCGAAATCAACCGGTATCGCGCCTTTGGGATTAAACAAAACTTTGTCGTATTGCTTGAGCGGTATCTCGGGCATATTTTCGACCTCCGCAGAAACTGCAACCACCCTGCCGGTTATCGTTGGAATCTCAATATTGTCCGGCAGCTTGATACCGCCTCTGGTTTCTTTTTTATCTTCGTCTTTGCGAATAAGAACTCGTTTACCAATAGGCTCTACGGTTTCAATCGGTTTTGAATCTGAACTAATTGCTTCATTATCCAACGACATCTGAATATCACCATTTTTAATTTAACAGCATTTTTGTTATTTGCATCTTTAAAACTGCTATCATTTCGGATAAAACGCTACCGAAATTTAACATTATTTCACAGCTATAACTTCTTTAATAATAGCACGATACAACTTTTCGTATTGTTTGTCCAGAGATAAATATCCCTGTTTAACACGAATTTTTGGACAAAAATATAAAATGCTTTCTTTTATCTTGAATTTGTTAATAATTTTCTAATGTAAAGTCGAACAAATCGCCGAATATAAAGTATAAAATAATGAAATCTTCTTCTTCCTCCTCCTGCGAGCAGTTAGCGTTTCTTCACCGGGCGCGACTGCTCGTTTTTTTTTATCACCTTATATAAAAAGAAAGTAGGTAAAATGCACAAAATAGCTAAAACAAATTTCTATGTAATCGTAATTTTATCAATGTTCTGCTTGTTCGGTTGCGACACTCGCGAAAAATCCTCCCTAAAATCCGATTCTTTCACCATAGCTGTGCTGCCGGATACACAGATTTATTCGGAGAAATACCCTAATATTTTTCTTGCCCAGACTAACTGGATAGCAAAAAATGCAGTTGCATTAAAATTGTTATGTGTAGTTCAGGAAGGCGACATCGTTAATAATGACATTGAATACCAGTGGCAAAATGCTGACAAGGCCATATCAGTTCTTGATAAGAATAAAATACCTTACTGCATAGCCATAGGAAACCACGACTGCGTAGATTACAAACACAACAAGAGAAATTCGGATAATTTTAATAAATATTTCGGAACAAAAAGAATCGCAAACAAAAAATGGTATGGCGGCAGCCTGAACAATCAGTCTGAAAATTCATATTATTTTTTCGAATCTGCCGGCAAAAAAATAATGGTTCTGTGCCTTGAGTTCGGCCCGCGTGATGAAGTGCTCGACTGGGCGAACCAGCTTGCCGAAAAATACGCAGACAGGCATATAATAGTAGTTACACACGGATATATGAATAATGACGATACCAGGCTTAGTCCAGGCGATAACCATAACCCCCATGACTATCTGAAAGAAGCCAACGATGGTGAGGATATGTGGGAAAAATTTGTTCGCAGACACAACAACATTTTCCTCGTTCTTAGCGGCCACGTTGTTGGCGACGGCAACGGAAAACTTACCAGCTATTCAGATGACAAAACCAAAGTAACACAAATTCTGGCCAACTATCAGATGAAAGAAAACGGCGGAAATGGATGGCTTCGGCTAATGAAGTTTGTTCCTGCCGAAGATAAAATTGCCGTGGAAACATATTCGCCATATCTAAAAGAATACAGCAAAGACCCAAATAACAGCTTTACGGTTGAAGATGTCGGACTGTTCAAAAAAGCGGCAAACTAAACGCCTGCAATAAACGCAGAGTAATACAGGCAAGTATTACTCTGCTGCTTCTTTTTTATCTTTGGTCGGTTTAGCGGTTTTCTTCGCGGCAGTTTTCTTTTCTCTGCCGAGCAGTTGGTCCGCTTGTTCGAGATTCTTCGGCGGCCATAGGCCTTTGGCCTGCAAATCTTTCAACTCGTCGATTTTTTTCATACTGACAATCGTTCTGCACCGCGGGAATTTATTGCATCCCATAAACGGCCCCTTTTTGCTCTGACGTATCACAAGCTCGCCAGTCTGGCATTTATAGCATTTTATGCCTGTCGGCTCGGCCGGTGGTGCCGGTGGAAGAACTGCGCCAGTCTTGTCAATCTTCATAATGGTTTTGCAATTCGGATAATCCGAACAGCCTAAGAATGCGCCGAACCTGCCGTTTTTTTTAATCATTGGTTTGCCGCACTTATCGCATTTATGTTCTGTTACTTCATCGACAATCATCTTGCCGGCCTTATCACAAGGCGACGCAAACTTGCAATCAGGATAAGCCGAGCAACTCAAGAACTTACCGTTCTTGCCAAATCTGTAAACTAATTCTTTATCGCACTTGGGACACTTATATTCGCTCGGCGTAGTTTCGGCTTTTGCGTGAACCATTTCCTTGCCGGCGTTTTCGAGGTCTTTTTTGAACGGCCCGTAAAACTCGTTCAAAACATTTATCCAGTTCAAATGCTGTTCTTCAATTTTGTCGAGCTGCTCTTCCATATAACGTGTGAACGCCATATCCATAATTTTCGGGAAGAACTCGCTCAATTTATCTGTAACAACTTCGCCGATGTCCGTCGGATGAAATTGTCTTTCAAGCTGTTCGACGTAGCCACGGTCCTGAATGGTGCTGATAATCGACGCATAAGTACTTGGTCTGCCGATGCCTTCCTTTTCGAGCGATTTAACAAGCGATGCTTCGTTATATCTGGCAGGCGGTTTTGTGAAATGCTGCTCCGCATTAATATCAAGCGCGGCAACCTTATCGCCCTGCTTCAACGGGGGCAATTGCTGTTCAGCCGAGCCTGTGTACCAGACTTTCGTAAAGCCGTCGAACACAAGCACGCGTCCCTGCGCCTTATAAGTGCATTTACCAACAGACGTATCGGCTGCAATCTCAAGCGTCGTCGTGTTCCATTGCGCCGCTGCCATTTGCGAAGCGATAAACCTTCGCCAAATCAGTTGATACAATTTAAACTGCTCTTCCGTGAGCAAATCTTTTATATCTTCGGGCACGATATCAACATCTGTCGGCCTGATAGCTTCGTGAGCCTGCTGGGCATTTTTGCCGGATGCGTAGATGTTCGGTTTTTCGGGCACATAACTCGCGCCGATATTATTACCGATATATTTTCTCGCCTCATTTACCGCGTCAGGCGAAAGATGCGTGCTGTCGGTACGCATATAAGTAATCAAACCCAAAGCACCCATCGAGCCGAGGTCTATACCTTCATATAACTGCTGGGCGATTCGCATTGTTCGTTTGGCCGCGAAGCCCATACGATTCGACGCAGACTGCTGAAGCGTCGATGTAATAAACGGCGGCGACGGACGTGAACTCGAACTTTTCACCTGAATATCGCTGATGACAAAATTCGCGTTGCGCAAGGCCTCGTGAATTTTTTTAGACTGCTCGGCGTTATCCGCCGCATAAGGTTTTCCGTCAACGGTTGCCAGATCGGCTTTGAATGAACTGCGTTCTGCGAGCCATTCTTGCTGCTGGGCAAGCGTCGGGCCTTTATCTTTTTCGTCTTTGGCCTGTGTGAATTCCTGCCATTGTTCGGAGTATTCTTTTTGTTTGGCAATCTGACTTGTGAACACAGCGGGTATGAGCCAATATTCGACCGGAACAAATGCGCGAATTTCGCGTTCACGGTCAACAATTATTTTCACGGCGACAGACTGCACGCGTCCTGCTGAAAGCCCTCGCGCAACTTTTTTCCAGAGCAGCGGACTAATCTGATAGCCCACGATTCGGTCGAGTATTCTTCGCGCCTGCTGGGCCATAACTTTATCGATATCGATTTTGCCTGGATTGGCGAACGCCTGTTCGATTGCCTTTTTTGTGATCTCGTTAAAAACCACACGATTTGTTTTTTCGTCATCGACGCCGAGCACCTGCGAAAGATGCCATGCGATGGCTTCTCCTTCGCGATCCAAGTCTGTCGCCAGATATAACCGCTTGCAATGTTTGGCCTCGGCTTTCAAAGTCGCGACAAGTTTTTTTCTGCCCGCAGTGATTTCGTATGTAGGCTCGAAATTGTTCTCTATATCAACGCTGATGCCCTTTGAAGGCAGGTCGCGGACGTGTCCCATCGACGCATGGACGATAAAATCGCTGCCAAGATATTTATTTATAGTTTTCGCCTTGGCCGGCGATTCAACAATAACAAGATTCTTTCCCGATGATTCTTTTGAAGTATTTTTTGCCATAAGATATGGACAAATACAGATTAATGGCAATATTGTCAAGAAAAATGATTTTTTATCACCCCTTATTTTTTTCAAAAAAATGCTAATTTTGCAAACACACCCGAATTTTATTTCGTATATTTTTAATGAATGGGAGGTGTAATATGAATATGTTATTAAAAGAATGGGATGGCAAAATGCAAAGACACGAACACAGTATTCACAATTTATTTCACAATGAAGCGTTTTGGGCTGCTGCGATAATCAGTTTTATACTGATTTCTATGGTACTTCTGGCGATTTTTGCACCTAATACGGGTCCGCATACTAATTTTCCAACACCATTTGGACCATACCCGTATTACAATTGGTAACCTTATTTTGAAAGGGTTTTTTTAGAACAATGGCATTTCCCGCGCGAAGGGGAAATGCCATTTTTTTTATAGTAATTTTTGAAGCAGAGGTTTTAGATTCTCTATGGCCTGACCACGATGTGAAATTTTATTTTTTTCATCTGAAGCAAGCTCCGCAACTGTCTTTTTCATATCCGGAACGTAAAAAACCGGGTCATATCCAAAACCATTTGTGCCCTGCTCTTGTCGGATTATCACGCCTTCGATGGTACCGAAAGTTTCGATAAGCGATTTTTCAGGACTGGCAAGACACAAATGACAAACAAATCTGGCGGTTCGTTTTTCATCCGGCACATCTTTGAGCATGTCCAAAAGTTTGGCCATATTTTTATGGTCGAGCAGTGTTCTGTTTTTATGTTCTGACCCCGCCAAAGTGTTGGCAGGGCTAACCACCGAACTGAATCTTGCGCTGTTTACGCCCGGTGCGCCATCGAGAGCGTCAACCATCAGCCCTGAATCATCCGCAAGCGTCCAAAGGCCGGTCTGCTTTGCGTATCCGAGGGCTTTTTTGCGCGCATTTTCAGCGAAAGTTTTGCCATCCTCTTCGACTTCTGTTACGCCCGGAAAATCCGCAAGACTTTGCCATTCAACATTAAAATCGAGCATCTCGGATAATTCCTTGAGCTTGCCTTGATTGGTTGTAGCGACCAAGATTTTTGAAGTTTTTCCCATTTAAAGAACCAAGAGAATAATTTTTTATTTTTCACCACAGAGACGCAGAGGACACAGAGATTATAAAATAAATCTTTTGATGCCTTCTTTTAAAAGCGGAACATTAAAATTTATTAAAAGGCCTGTGTGAATATCGGCCAACTTCATATATGTCAAAATTTGTGCTTCGTGTATTGGCACAATCGTCTCAACAGATTTTAACTCGACAATCAACTTATCTTCGATTAACAAATCTATTCGATAATCGCAATCAAGAGGTATATTTTTATATTTTACAGGAAGCGCCTTTTGAGTTGTATGATGTATATTGTTAGCCAACAATTCAAATGAAAGGCACCTTTCATACGCAGATTCCAACAAACCCGGCCCAAGATTTCGATGAACTTCTATCGCACAACCTATCACTTTGCCTGATAATTCATCATAATCTTTCATTTTATATATATTACCTCTGTGAACTCTGTGCCTCTGTGGTGAGAGTAGTTCTCTACTATCTTTTTTAGCTCAAAAGTTTCTTTAAAAGCGCACGCTGGAAATGCAGGCGGTTTTCCGCTTCATCGAAAACAATCGAGTTCGGACATTCCATCGCTTCATCAGAAATTTCCAGGCCGCGATACGCCGGCAGGCAGTGCATAATTTTCGCATCAGGAGCCAAAGACAAAAGCTTTGCGTCAACAGCAAAGCCCTGAAAATCAGCGATGCGTTTTTGCTTTTCATCTTCCTGCCCCATACTGACCCATGTGTCAGTATAAATCACCTGGGCATCTTTAACCGCTTGCGCGGGACTATTCATCTGCGTTGTTGTATCCGGAGTAATTTCATTTGTACGCACGACTGATTCGTTATCAAGCTCATAACCTTTCGGCGAAGCAATAACTAATTTCATTTTCAGCTTCGCGCAGACAAACGCCAGTGAACGCGCAACATTATTGCCGTCGCCGATATATGCGATTTTCACGCCTTCGAGTTTTCCAAAATGTTCACGAACCGTCATAATATCCGCCATCGCCTGACACGGATGCGACCAGTCCGTCAGTGCGTTGATGACGGGAATATTGGCATAGTTAGCAAGCTCAACAACAGTGTCGTGCGCGAAAGTGCGAGCCATAATGCCGTTGGCCATACGGTCGAGAACACGAGCCATATCTTTTATCGGTTCACGTTTGCCGATTCCGCCAATGTCTTCGGGCTTGACATAAATCGGACTGCCGCCAAGCTGCGACATCGCAATCTGGAAACTCATCCGCGTCCGCAAGCTCGGCTTTTCAAAAAGCATAACAAGACTCTTGCCGGCAAGACAGAGGTCCCGATTACCCTTCTTGTAAAACTTCTTGAGAGAGTCGCTCAACTCCAAAAGTTCAAGCAACTCTTCTGTTTGGCAACTGCTAATCGATAAAAAGTCTTTCATCATACACCATTAGCCACAGAGTAAACATTATTTTAGCCACAGAGTTCACATATCCGCAGGACGCCTTGCGGCGGAACACAGAGACTATTATTTTTATTTTACGTTTTTCAGAACTTTATCCAGAATACTAATGGCCTTGTCGATTTCAGCAGCGGTAACATTCATAGCGGGCATAAAACGTAAAACAGTATCCTGCGTACAATTAATTCTCAAGCCCTTTTCAAGGCATTTCGCGACGATTTCCGCGCCCGGCGATTTGAGCTGAATGCCGATCATCAGGCCTTTGCCGCGGACGTGTTCGATTATATTACTGTATTTTCCCTTCAGGCCGTTAAGTTTTTCGACAGCGTGTTGTCCCATCTTCACGGAATTTTCAATCATGCCTTCTTCGTCAATCGCCTCAACGGTCGCAATCGCAGCGGCGCAGGCAATGCAGTTTCCGCCGAAAGTCGAAGCGTGAGTACCCGGCACAAGCGAAGCCGCCACTTCAGGCTTTGCCATCATCGCACCGATAGCAACGCCGCCGCCGAGTGTCTTGGACAGCGTCATAATATCCGGCACAACATCGAAATGCTGATAGCCGAACCATTTGCCCGTGCGTCCCATTCCGGTCTGCACTTCGTCAAGAATCATTCTGGCGCCACTTTGATCGCAAAGCTCGCGAATGGCTCGCATATACTCTGCCGAAGCAACGTGCACGCCGCCCTCGCCCTGAATCGGCTCAATCATAATGCCGGCCACTTCATCATCGAACGCTTTTTTCAACGCGTCAACATCGTCGAATGGAACATAAACAAAGCCCGGCACAACAGGCTGGAAAGGCTCGAATTTTTTCGGTTGAGCCGTCGCAGTCATCGCGCCGAATGTTCTGCCGTGAAAACTGCCGAACGTTGTGATGTATTTATATTTTTTCTTTTCAGTTGAAATTCTCGCCAGCTTTAGAGCCGCTTCATTCGCTTCTGCGCCGCTGTTGCAGAAAAAGCATTTGCCGCCAAACGCACGGTCACTAAGCAGTTTCGCAAGATTGCCCTGCAACTCTGTGTAAAATGTGTTATCCATGTGCAGTAAAAGTTTTGCCTGCTGCTGAATGGCCTTTACAACCTTCGGATGACAATGGCCGATTCCGCTTACCGCCCAGCCGGGGAACAAATCGAGAATCTTCTTGCCCTCAAGGTCGTATATATAACTGCCTTTGCCCTTTGTAATAACTCGCGGCAAACGTGAATAATTACCAATAACATACTGATTAAACATTTCAATTACTTCTTGTGTTTCCATTTTATTTTTTTACCTTCTATATTCTAAGTTCTATGTTCTGGTTTATTTTACAATCTGCGTTCCAACGCCTTCTTCGGTATAAATTTCCAGCAGCAGCGAATGACGAATCTGACCGTCGATAATGTGAGCTTTTTTAACGCCGCCTTCAAGAGCAATTAAGCAGGCTTCGACCTTCGGCAGCATACCGCTGCTGATAACGCCGGTCTCAATCATCTTCTTGATCTCGGCTTCCGTTGCGCTGGAGATTCCGCTGTCTGAATCTTTGATATCTGTCAGGATGCCATTGGTATCGCTGACGGACACGAATTTTTCCGCTTCGACCGCCGCCGCGACTTTGCCTGCCGCACTGTCTGCGTTGACGTTTAATTTTCCGCCGCCTCTGTCGATAGCGACCGGAGCGATAACAGGTATTATGCCGCTTGCGCAGATGGTTTTGAGCAATTGAGCGTTTACATTTTTCACATCGCCGACAAGGCCCAAATCAATTTTCCTGCCCTGCTCATCTGTGAACCGCAGCGGGTCTGCGAAAAGTACGCAACTGCTCAACGAGTGCATCGCCATCGCTTCGCAGCCCATGCCCTTTATCGTATTGCATATCGAAGCGTTAATATCGTGAACAAGCACATGCTCGGCGATTGCCATTGTGCGTTCGTCGGTGTATCGTCTGCCCTGAACCCATTGGGGTTCGAGTCCGGACTCGCTCATCGCCTTTGTGATGGCTTTTCCGCCGCCGTGAATGAGGATTGGCCGGATACCGACGGTCGCCATGAAGACAACGTCAGTTAACAGCCTTTTCTGCAAAACGGGGTCGTCCAGTACGCTTCCGCCGAGTTTGACAACGACGATTTTGCCGCGGAACAGACGGATATACTCCATCGCTTCGACGAGTGCCTTTGCCTTTTCTATAGCGCTTTTTACCATTCTTTCTCCATAAAGAGACCCCTAAGGGTACTCCGTAAAGTAAAAAACCCCTTTTAAGGGGCAAAATTTCAAAATTCCGGAAACAAGCAATTATATATATGATAAACCGAGGGGGTCAAGAAAGATTTGCTTTTTTATTGAGTATTTATCGGGCTTTTTTAAGCCGGAAATAAAAAAAGCCAACGATCGGATTCGAACCGATAACCCCCGGTTTACAAAACCGGAGCTCTACCGTTGAGCTACGTTGGCGTAAAGATTCGTAATTCTACTACAAAAATCCCCTTTTTGCAAGTAAATTTACCCCCCGATTTTTCAGTTTTTTCTTCCTCGAAAAAAAACAGAGGGGGCAAGATTTGCGAAATTTTATTACGGTTTGGTATTATTCGGTGATTTTAGGTTTGATGACGCCCAGTTCGACGAGGGCGTTAAATGCGGCTATTTGCTGCGATTCCTTTTTTGTGGTTCCCCATGCGCTTGGATAACGCTTTTTGTCTATGACGACCGCACTTTCAAAACATTTGTTGTGGTCGGGTCCCTTTTCATCCAATATTTCGTACATCACATTCGCATCAAGCTCCTGCTGCGAATACTGCTGAAGAAGAGATTTGTAATTTTCCTGATGCTCGGCCGCATCGGACTGCTCTATGAGCGGACCGAAAACACGAAGTATGAATTTCTTGGCAATATCGAAACCGCCGTCGATATATATAGCGGCGATAATCGATTCAAGCATTGCCGCGGCGATAGAACCCTTTAGGGCGTTGCTTTTCTGCATACCAGGGCCAATTTTAAACAGTTCCTCAATATCCAGCTCCGCGGTTATCATCGAGCAGGTCTTGCGGGAAACGAGTTTGCTTTTTATTTTGGTAAGGTCGCCTTCGCGGTAATCTGGAAATTTTTCAAATAACGCCTGGCAAATTACAAGCCCAAGAACTGAATCGCCGAGAAATTCGAGTCTTTCGTTGCTGGCTAATTTGGACTGCGCCGCCGATGCGTGCGTGAGCGATTGCTTTAAAAGTGCAAGGTCTGAAAAATGATAACCTAATGCTTTTTCTATTTGCTCAACTGACTGCTTGTTCATCTTATTGTCCAATATGCTAAATTCATATTAAACGTGAATATTAGCAATTTATAATCACATTGTCAATCCGTTTAAGAGACTATTTGCATTCCTGCCAAAGCTGTAAACTTATCTTCCGCAAATTCGAAGACCTTGTCCAGACCTGTTACGCTGAAAATGCTCATAGTACGCTTGCTCATTCCGCAGGCTATAAACTGCTGACCGTTGTCATCGAGCATTTTCTGGAGACGCAGAAGCTGCGCAAGACTCGAAGACGTCACGATATCGACTTCCGAAAAATCAATCACAACGCGACAACCCTTGCGCTGACGAACCATATCGGTTATCGTTTTCAATTCATCGCACATATCCGGTTCCGGTGCGATTGTTACAAGCAATACCTTTTCCGACCATTCCTGGATGCCCATTTGAATAACTCCTTAATTATGGGTGTTATAGATATCTATTTTATCG
Organism: Planctomycetaceae bacterium; assembly: GCA_021371795.1. Classification (NCBI taxonomy): domain Bacteria; kingdom Pseudomonadati; phylum Planctomycetota; class Planctomycetia; order Planctomycetales; family Planctomycetaceae; species Planctomycetaceae bacterium. Next base: position 108,164 of record JAJFVK010000013.1, read on the forward strand.
GCGTATAATCGATAAGGGTTAAGAAAAACCCTGATATTAATGTTTTTTTCATTTTTGAGGCGAAAATCAGTGTTTTATAGGGCGTTTTGGTACGATATAAATTAACAAGATTAAGATTGATTATGCACGGGGACAAATTAGAATTCATAGCAGTAATATTTTATACCAATTGGTATTATTGCTCGCGCGTCGTGAGGTTCGTAACTTCGTTGCCCGCTTCGCTTTACCCGCGGATTCCGCAGCGGCGGAACAGCACGAGAAATTTTTAAAATCCGTATTAAGGCAAAAATGATAAAAAACTTTTTACTGGCTTTCATACCATTGTTCGTGGCTATCGATGCGCTGGGGCTTATGCCTGTGTTCTTCGGCCTGACCGAAGGTATGAGCAAAAAACAGAAGAGCCGTATCATCGTCCAGTCAACATTGACGGCGGCAACCGTCGCGGTGATTTTTATTCTTGTCGGTAAACTGCTTTTCAAATTCCTCGGAATAACGATGGAAGATTTTATGATTGCAGGCGGCGCGATTCTGTTCTGTATTTCCATAACAGATTTAATAAATACCGAACGCACACGAAAATTATCAGCCGATAATCTCGGCTCGGTTCCGCTGGGTGTTCCGCTTCTGGTGGGGCCTGCGGTTCTGACAACGTCTTTGATTCTCGTATCTCAACACGGCATAACACCAACTATTCTGTCTGTTCTGGCGAACATTCTGATTGCCGCTGTTATTTTGAAGCAATCGCATCACTTAATAAAAATTTTCGGAAACGCAGGTTCCAAAACGATGTCAAAAGTTATGAGCCTGCTGCTTGCCGCTATCGCTGTTATGCTGATTCGCAAAGGCATACAAGGCTTTATTCATTAATATATCAAAAATCAAAAATTAAATATCAAAATTGCAGATTCGGCCAAAAGGCCGAGGCTGTTTATATATGGAAATATTTTTCACTAAATTAAATTTGTATAACAGTTACATCAAAGACAAAAGTTCTTTGTGTCGTAACAAGTAATTTATTTTCACATCGGAGCAAATATGAAAACAATCGTGCTTTTGACAATTTCAAATATCTTTATGACCTTCGCGTGGTATGGCCATTTAAAATTCAAAAGCAAGCCGATTATGATTGTCATACTTATAAGCTGGCTAATCGCGTTTTTGGAATACTGCTTTCAGGTTCCTGCCAACAGAATCGGACACGACGCCGGCTACTCCGCTGCACAGCTAAAAACCATACAGGAAGTAATAACGCTTGTCGTGTTTTCAGTTTTTTCCATTTTGTACCTGCGCGAGCCTTTTAAGTGGAATTATCTGGTTGGCTTCGCTTTAATCGTGATGGCGGTTTTTGTGATTTTCAAAAAATGGTAACAATTCAAACTGACCGAAGGTCAGGTTTGAAAATCAAAAATTAAACATTAAATATCAAAATTACGGATTCGGCCAGAACGAATAATTACAGTCTTTACTTTACGATTAAATTTCGAGCTTTGGGGAAAGTAAAAGTTTCTTTGTTTTCTGACAGTGCCAATCCAAGTTTTAGCATTTCATCGTTGCCGATTTTGGAAATTTCGAGCGGCTGAATTATCATATTCGCTATCACGCCAATAATACACCCCATAATTCCCATTTCATCTTCCATTGTTCCCACAGCATCAACTTTAATATCCATTCGGGGAACGTCTCCGTCTTTTGTGAAAATAAGCGTGTTTACCCTGGCGACTTTCATACCATATCTGTTTTCATATAAGTATTTGCCATTATTTGGCTCTACACTGTACAAGCCGGCATATACGGGGCTTTTGGCTTCGCCTACATTAAAATGCACTTCAACCCGCGTTACAGTTCTTACTTTGTTTGAGATGGTGCCCCAGACATCTATTCTGCCCATACCTTCGCCGTTAAATTTAATGTAATCCAGAATATTTCTTATCGGCTTGCCGTTTTTGACATTTTTTTCATTTCGTGCAATCATCGCCTTTTTGTCAAAATTATTAATATTATACCCCTGACCTTCCATTTTGAACTCGCAGGAAACAGTGAAGGAGTCTGCGTTAATCTGTCTTTGATATGAAGTTACGTAACCAACTTGCTTATTGTCTTCGCTTCTTTGATTCGTAACCTCTACCGGCGAAATCAACGGAACAAAATACATAAACTCATTCAGCGGATTTGGTTTATTGCAGACAAGAGACACCGTCGGCCCGAACTGGTTGGGTTCATCCTGTGCCAAAACTATACAACTAAACAAAAGCAGTGCCGCAAATATTATCCTATTGCTCATTATTCCATTATCTTTCAAATTAGTGTTTGCCCATAAGATATATATTTTGTGCAATTTGTAAAGAAAATCCTGTATAATGCGGATTCTATGAAAGGTTGAAAATGGGCTGGTTCAAAAATCGGAGACGCAATAAAATTGCCGCTCGTCCATTTCCGGACGAATGGCTGAACGTCCTTCAGGACGATGTTCCGATTTACAACCGGCTTAATGACGCCGACAGGATGGAACTCCGAAGGCATATACAGATATTCATGGCGGAGAAAGAGTTCGAAGGCTGCAACGGTTTCAAAATCACCGATTGGACAAGAGTCATAATCGCCGCTTATGCGTGCGTGCTTTTGCTCCATCGGCGGACAGATTATTATCCCGGCCTTTACACAATTTTGGTTTATCCCGATGCGTTCATTGCGCCTAACAAAGAATATCTGCCGGGCGGTATTGTCGTTGAAGGGCCTGAAGTTCTAAGCGGGCAATCATGGCACAGGGGGACGGTCATTCTATCCTGGGCAGATATCCAACTCGACATCGCAGATATGCGGGACGGCAGAAACGTTATCTTTCACGAATTCGCACATCAAATCGACACATCCGGAGGCGCAGGCGATAACAGTGCCGTACTTAAAAGCAATGCCAGTTTCGCGGCATGGGCGGAAGTTCTGCACGAGCATTATTTAGAGCTAAAAGATGCGGCTGAATTTTATCTGCCCTGCCTTCTGGACGAATACGGTGCGGAAAGTCCGGCAGAGTTTTTTGCGGTCGCAACGGAATTTTTCTTCGAAAAACCTATAGAAATGAAGAGTGTACATCCAGAACTATACGATGAATTAATGCGGTTTTACAACCAAGACCCCAGTGAATTGATATAAATAATTAGTTTTAAAAATTTCTGTTTTTGTGTATAATTCCCGCCATATGGAAAAAAGCAAAAAATCTTCAATACTGTCGCAATATTTTGTAATTTCGTACTTACTGCTTCTGATTAACGCTTCTGTTTTTCTCAAACAGATTCATTACATAAATTTCGCCACGTTCGCATTCGCGGCAATCGTTTTTATAAGCTATTGCTGTTTGTATCTGCTTCCGGTTTTCCTGATACTGAATACCCTGCGGCAGATTCTGCGGAAATTTAATGTGCCGTTATTTTTCAAATCGCCCTGGTTCACCGGCGTTTTAGCGGTGATTGCGACAACATTCGTTCAGCTTCTAATTTATACAGACAGTTTTATTTTCAAAATGTTCGGCTTCCACTTTAACGGTTTTGTGTGGAATCTGATTTCCACCAAAGGCGGCGTCGAATCAATGGGCAGCAGTCAGTCAACTACAAATAGTTTCATTCTGATAGTGCTGTTTTTCCTTATAACACAAACGGCGATTTTGGTTCTTTTGATAAAAGCCAAAAAAATAGAAAATTTCCTCGCAACAAAACTTACACGCCCAAGATTAAAATTAGCGTTAGGCCTGATGGTAATTCTATTTCTTTTCCAGAGCTTTACATTTGGCATGGCGTCTTTTTACACTTATCGGCCAATCATAACCGTCACCAAGGCATTTCCTTTCTATATGCCGATTACATTCCGGCGACTGGCTAAATCCTTCGGTATTGAGCCGCCGAAAAATTCGGCATTCAACATGAAGTTCAGAGAAATCAATCTGCAATACCCGCTTGAACCAATCAAACAGAAAGCCGACAATAAAAAATATAACATCGTTTTCCTGATGGCAGAATCGCTTCGTGCTGATATGCTGAACCCGAAGGTTATGCCGCAAACTTGGGCGTTTTCGCAAAAGGCAATCCGTTGTAATCAGCATTACAGCGGCGGCAACGGTACGAGAATGGGAATGTTCGCGTCGTTTTACGGACTTTACGGCAATTACTGGTTCAAATTCCTCGATGAACACAAAGGCCCTGTGCTGATGGATTTGCTCGTCAAAGACAATTATCAAATAAATGTATACAGCAGCGCGAAATTCTCTTATCCGGAATTTGACAAGACTATTTTCGCCTCGCTTTCGCCATCGCAACTGCACGATTCTTCTGAAATTGAAAATGGATTTGCAGGATGGAAATTAGACAGGCTTAATGTCGATAAAATGCTTAAATTTATATCTGACACTGACAAATCCAAACCGTTTATGACGTTTATGTTCTTCGAATCGCCGCACGCGCTTTATTATTTCCCGCCGGAAAATGAAATCGCCACGCCGTATCTCGAAGAATTTAATTACGCCGAGGTTGACCTGAAAAAGGATATGCCGTTAATAAAGAATCGCTACATAAATTCCTGCAACCACCTCGACAGCCAATACGGCAAAGTTATAAAATATCTCGAAGATAATAACCTGTTGGATTCGACGATTGTTATTCTCACCGGCGACCACGGCGAAGAATTTATGGAAAAGGGACGATGGGGACATAACTCCACTTTCAGCGAGGAACAAACCAGAACGCCTTTGGTTCTGTGGGCACCCGACCAATCGCCGCGAGAGGTGAACAGCATAACAAGTCATCTTGACATTCCGGCAACACTGATGGCACAGCTTGGCGTTACTAATCCTGCACAGGATTATTCCGATGGAATCGACCTGTTGGCCGCAGGTACGGAACGAACATATACTGTTGTCAGCGGTTGGGATACCATCGCGTACGTTGATAATGAAGACAAAGCAATTTTCCCAATGAACGTTCTGGGCGACCAGCTTGTTACAACAAAAGCTGACGCGGAAGTCAAAGACCCATCCACTTTTTATCAAAAACATCAGCCGGTTTTGATTCAGGTTATGAAAGATATGTCGCAATTCAGTAATTGACAACCATCGGCACATCTCAAATAACGGTTGTAAACATTTCCAACTATATTATTGCAAATTTAGTTTTGCAATTTTGAAAAATGTACCGAATGTACCGGACATTATTTCACCCCCGTCAGGGACAACTTTAAATCTTGTTATAACAAAGAATTATGCTAAAATAATATACCCCACGGAAATTATAAGATTTATAGAGGCAAAAATGAGCAAGACGAAAATAATCTGTACATTGGGACCTTCCAGCAGCAAAGTCGCTGTCTTAAAAAAAATGATTCTATCCGGCATGAATGTGGCAAGGCTTAATTTCTCTCACGGCACCCACAAAACCCTTAAGCAAAGTATAGATATTATCAGGCGGTTAAATAAAACCCACAGAAACAAAATAAAAATCCTACAGGATCTTGAAGGCTACAGGATAAGAGTCGGTCTATTCAAAGGCCCAAGGAAAATGGTGGAGCTTGTAAAGGGCAGTATTGTAACTCTGATTAACAAACTTGAAACGGATAAAAAGGATGTTATCCCGTTTGACTACAATGGTTCCCTATACGATATAAAAATCGGCTGCAACATTTTTATAGATGACGGTAACATCGCCATGAATGTTAAAAGCCGTGACAGGAACGGCATAAAGGCTGAAGTTATTGTTCCCGGTATCTTAAAGGAACACAAAGGCATTAACATTCCGGACATTAATTTGAAATTTGAAGGCTTAACCGAAAAAGACAAAGATAACCTTTTGTTCGGCATAGCAAACAAGGTTGATTTTATTGCCCAGTCATTTGTACGAAACAAAAATGACATTCTTAGTGTTAGAGAATTTATTAATCAGCATAAATTCAATTGTCCTTTGATTGCCAAGATTGAAAATCGTCAGGGGATCGAAAATCTCGACAGCATATTAGATGTTTGCGATGGTATTATGGTTGCACGGGGTGATATGGGGGTGTCTTTGCCAATTTATGAAGTGCCGATAATGCAAAAGATGATTATCAGAAAATGCAATGAACGCAAAAAATTCGTAATTACCGCTACGCAAATGCTTGAGAGTATGACCGAACATATCAGGCCGACAAGAGCAGAGGTAAGCGATGTAGCAAACGCGATATTGGACGGGACTGGTTATGTGATGCTTTCTGGAGAAACAGCCGTTGGGCAGCATCCGGTTGAGACAGTGCAAATGATGAGCAACATCATCATATTTACTGAAAAGTCGCAGAAGCTCAGGAATAAATAACTTCCCTGCCCCTTAATTTTAAACAGCTAACAATGGAATAGTTTTCTGATTACTGCGAATAATCACAACATCAATAACTATTTTTTACTGCCGAATAAACCTTTTTTGACGACGACTCTTGACGGCATATCTTTGCAGATTTTCTTCACAATTTCTTCTGCCGCTTTTGCCTGTTCAGGCGTCAACATATTTCCAAGTACGCCGCCGGCAACGCCGCCAATGACACCGCCGACAATCTTGCCGCTATTGCTGCTTCCGCCTAATAGTACGCCGCCGCCGGCACCTGCCGCTGCACCAAGGATTGTACCCATCAATTTGCTATGCGAACCTGAACCGGAGCCGACCCATAAAATGCTGCCGTCCTGGACGTCGAGCATTTTAATGGACATACTAATCTCATCGCCAAATTCCGTAACATTAGCAATAATAACGGTCGGAACATTCATAATTTTGCCGGCGTTCACAGCCTGCTGTTCTGGAGTTGAATTCTGGTCGCGCTGAAATTTTTGTTCGTTGAGAATTGTAACAACCTGCGCTCTTTCTATCGGAGCGTAACCTTTTTGCAGAAGCTGCATCGAAATAATATCGGCAAGCTGATTTTTTGCGCCTTCGTTTCCGAGCGGGCCCAGAACATCGACAACCGCGATTTTATAAACCTGTGAAAAATTATAATCCATTCTTGCAGTGCTCGAACCGGAAGCACAACCGCCAACGAATAAAGCACAAGCAACCAACAAAACTATCAACATTAAACATTTTTTCATAATCGTATCCTTCCGATAATGACTGTGGAAAATTCTTTAGAGTGGTAACAGATTAAATTTGCGGATTTGATATGTCAATAGAAAAAGGCTGTCCCGTTGAAAGGCCAGCCGCTGTGATTTGCCCCCAAATCGGATACTTACACCCACATTCCTATGGCACACGAGCACAGTCCCGGTAACCCCCGGTACAGCAACAAGGCAAGCCTAATCAATCTCAAGCCTCGTAAGCAACGGTAATGTCATCCAAACCGGCACCCGTCGCTGCTCCCTTGCTACCCTGGCAGCATAGAAACCAGTCGTTGTGTATATACCCATTTGGGAATATTGTCAAACCTAATTATTCTCACTTTTTGCACAATTTATTGTGCGTCGTTCTGATTTTTGCAGTATTTGGCCGTCATCTCATTGACCGCCTCGACTCCTTTATTATACGCGGATTTTAACTCTTCTTTGTCTATTTGCGAATACTTTTCAGACACCCTGCTGTATATCTTGCTGCTGTAATAGTTTATAGCATTTACAATCCTTACCGCCTTGTCGTTGGCAGGACTGTTTTCGTCGCCATGAGCGACGTAATAAACCGCTGAAAAGAACCCGGCACAGTAAATTACTATCAGGAAAAAAAACTTGCTTCTCCAGCCCATATGAACCCCCATTCTGAACCATTATAAGGCATCCCTAACCTTCTGTCTTACACTCCACTGAAACAATACAAAACAACCGGAAGATATGCAAATATGGTATGAAAATACTGGTTTGGCGATTTTTATGAGACTTTTTCCAAAACTGGGGAACAAGGATTCGAACCTTGACTAAATGGTTCAGAGCCACTCGTGCTACCGTTACACTATTCCCCAATCGGGTAAAAGTTGATTATATTACCTATTAATCGGCAAAAATCAATATATTTGTTGCGGCGGATTAAAATTATGGCAATATACTGACTATTTTGAACGTCTGATAACACAATGAGAAAGAATACTGCAATATTCGTGTTAATTTCCCTGACAACCGTCATTTCCTATGGGATTAAACAGCCTTTTGAAACGGGTATTGATACCGCCTCAAAAAATAAAATCGACAGCTTCGTTGCACAGGTCTTAAACAAATATAATATCCCCCCTGCCAACCTTTGCTCTGATGAAGTTTTTATCCGCAGAGTTTATCTCGATGTAATCGGTACGCTGCCGGAAACTCAAGAAGTGGTTTCTTTCCTCAAAGACATAAATCCCAACAAACGCGCCTTGCTGATTGACAGACTTCTTGAGCGGGACGAGTTCGCCGATTACTGGGCGTTAAAATGGTGCGACCTGCTGCGCGTGAAAGCGGAATTTCCAATCAATCTCTGGCCGAACGCTGTGCAGGCATATCATCACTGGATTCGCACCTCGATACAAAATAATATGCCTTACGACAAATTTGTATATGAATTACTCACCTCCAGCGGAAGCAATTTTCGCGTTCCGCAGGTAAATTTCTATCGCGCGATTCAGGGCAAACAGCCGAGCGGAATCGCAAATGCAGTTGCGCTGAATTTTATGGGCGTGCGGTTAGAAAAATGGCCTGAAGAAAAACAAAAAAATATCGAAACGTTCTTTTCGCGAATCTCATACAAATGCACGGCCGAGTGGAAAGAAGAAATAGTATTTTTAAATCCCGCCGAGACTGAACCATTAAAAGCCGTGCTGCCCAACGGCAGTCAAATCGAAATTCCAATAACAAAAGACCCGCGCGAAGTTTTTGCTAAATGGCTCATCAGTGCGGACAATCCATATTTCGCAAAAAACATCGTCAACCGCGTCTGGTACTGGCTTATGGGCAGAGGAATTATTCATGAGCCTGACGATATTCGGCCTGACAATCCTGCTGCTAATCCACAGTTGCTGGTTTATCTTGAAAAAGAACTCATTCAATCAAAATATAATCTCAAACAGATTTACCGGCTCATTCTAAATTCGCGCACATACCAGCAATCATCAATTCCGCAAAGCGATAATCCAAAAGCGGAACAACTTTTCGCATATTATCCGGTTCGCAGACTCGACGCCGAAGTATTAAGCGATGCAATCTGCAAAATCACAGGCACAACGGAAAAATATTCAAGCCCGATTCCCGAACCGTTTACATTCATACCTGAAGACAGCCCGTCAATTGATTTAGCCGACGGCAGTACGACGAGCCAGTTTCTCGAAATGTTCGGCAGGCCGGCTCGCGATAGCGGCCTTGAAAGCGAACGCATAAATCAGATTTCAGATTCGCAATCGCTGCATCTGCTGAACTCCAGCCATATTCAGAAAAAAATCGAAAACGGGCCGACACTTAACAACCTGAAAAGAAACTACCGCAACAACGGTGAACAACTAATTAGAACGCTGTATTTGCATATTCTGTCGCGGTATCCAACGCAGGCCGAATCGGAGACTATCGCGAGATATTTTCAAACCGAAGGCATTGACAAAAGAGAAGCTGTGAATGATTTGATTTGGGCGATGATAAACTCAAAGGAATTTTTGTACAGGCATTAACCAAAGGAAACCACGAATTGACACGAATAAACACAAAAATTTAAGATTGAAGATATGAATATGAATTTTATAAATCGACGCGATGCGATAAAACTGGGTCTGGCGGGAACGGCCGGGCTGATGTTCGCAAATCCGCTTGACCTTATCGCTCAAACCGCACCAGCTGCTTTACGAACAGGCAAAGCAAAAGCTGTTATACAAGTCTGGCTATGGGGCGGGGCGTGTCATCTCGATACTTTCGACCCAAAACCAAACGCAGGATATGATTATTGCGGGCCGCTTAATAAAACCATCGCGACCAACGTTGACGGAATACAAATCAACTCGACACTGCCGCTGCTTGCCCAACAGGCCGACAAGTATTCGCTCATTCGCAGTATGACACACGGCAACAACTCGCACGAAACGGCGGCGTACATCGTGCAAACCGGCCACACACCCGACAGGCTTGTTTATCCGAGTGCCGGCGCAGTCGTATCGCTGTTCAAAGGTTATGACCACGGCTATAAAAATCTTGTTCCGCCATATATCGTACTGGAAGAGCTTCAGGGACGTTTTTCCGAATCCGGTTTTCTCGGCACAAAATACAAACCGTTCGCAACCGGCGGCGACCCTGCCAAAACTCCTTTCGCAGTCGAAGGAATCATCGCAGAGGGCATCAGCGATAAACGGCAAATCAGCAGACGCGAACTTATGCAATCGCTCGATTCACTCGGCAAGGCAATGCCCGGCAACCCACAGTTTCAGAAATTCGACAAGTGCGAAGAAAACGCCTACGGTATGATTTTCGGCGATATGAAAAAACTTTTCGACCTAACTTCCGAAAAAGATGAAACAAGGGAAAGTTACGGACGCAACACATTTGGGCAATCGTGTCTTATGGCGCGGCGGCTGGTAGAGACGGGCGTTCCTTACATTACGATAAATTATAAAGGCTGGGATACGCACAAGCAGCATTTTCAAATTATGAATCAAAAACTGCCGGAACTCGATAAGGGACTGGCGACTCTGCTGACCGAACTCAACGAACGCGGACTGCTGGACAGTACTATTATATGGTGCTGCGGAGAATTTGGACGCACACCGAAAGTTCAGTGGGAACCGCCGTGGAATGGCGGACGCGGACATTTCGGCAACTGCTTTTCCGCACTTGTCGCAGGCGGCGGATTCAAAGGCGGGAAAGTCGTCGGCGAGACAGACGCGACAGGCGAAAATGTCGCCAAAAGGCCGATCAAACCGGAGGCACTAATCGCCAGTATGTACGAACTGCTCGGAATAGACTCGCAGAGCGAAATGCCAAATTCGGCAGGAATCAAAACGCAAGTCATGCCGGTATCACAAGACAGCGGCGGACTCTTGACAGAAATTATGTAATGAAAAAAATAAAAACAAAATATATTTTATTTGTTTTGCTTGCCTGTGTTTCAATTACACAGAGTCAGACAAATACCAACAAGCCGGAAATAGGCTACTTATATCCTGCCGGCGGACAGACTGGAACAACCGTTCAAATTATAGCCGGCGGACAATTCCTTGGCGGAGCAAGTGAAGTCTATATCTCCGGCGGCGTGAAAGCTTCGGTCGTTAGGCATTACAGGTCAACCATTAACATCAACAAAGATGAGCGGGAAGAATTAGGAACACGTTTGGCTTCAGTATGGAACAAACGTATGGCCGAGCTGGGAATTACCAATCCTCCTCCGCTGTTAGGTCAAGGCAATTTCGGCAGAAGAAACGCCAAAGCAGCCGATGCCAACGACCCCAATAAAAAGGCCATCAGGCCGGTTGACCATCCTTTATTATATGATCTTGAAAATAAAAGCGTCAGAGAACTGTTGAACATTCGGGAAATGCTCTTCTTCCCCAGAGAAATGAGACAGCAGAACAGACAGCTTGCCGAATCAGTACTCATAAAAATAACCATCGATGCCAACGCAACGCCCGGCAATCGCGAACTTAGAATTGCGACAAAGCAGGGTACGACAAATCCTGTTGTTTTTCAGGTCGGCGTGCTGCCGGAAATTAACGGCCTTGAAACAGGCAATCAAAAATTTCTGTTGAGATTTCCTGAACTTGCCCAGGCAATAAAAGAAAAACCTTTAGAATTGCCGGTGCTTATCAACAGTCAAATAATGCCGGGCGATATCGATAAATTCCGCTTCCGCGCACAGGCTGGACAAAAGCTTGTGATTGAAACGCACGCAAGAAGTTTGAACCCATATCTTGCCGATGCAGTTCCGGGCTGGTTTCAGGCGGTAACGACGCTCTACGACGCAAACGGCAGAGAAATAGCGTTCGACGACGATTACCGATTCAATCCCGACCCTGTAATGTTCTGCAAAATTCCGGCGACCGGCGAATACGAACTTGAGATTCACGATTCGCTATACCGCGGCCGTGAGGATTTCGTTTATCGCATCGCAATCGGTCAAACGCCTTTCGTTACACAAATATTTCCTCTGGGCGGAAGTGAAGGCGTAAAAACAATCGCATCCATCGACGGCTGGAACATCAACAGAGGCCGATTAATGCTTGACACAACGGCAGGCGGTGAAAACATCCGGCACACATCCTGTCCGCAAACAAAATATCCCTCCAACATCATTACTTATGCCGTTGACAATCTGCCGGAGTGCAACGAAACGGAATCAAACAATATAATTAAAAACGCACAACAGATTGCTTTGCCTGTGATAATTAACGGCAGAATCAACAAGCCCGGCGATATCGATACTTACATTTTCAAAGGCACTGCGGGACAAAAAATCGTCGCTGAAGTTTCCGCACGCCGGCTGAACTCCCCTGTCGATTCGCTGCTTCGGCTGACGGACGAATCCGGGGAAATTCTCAAATGGAACGACGACTTTTCCGAAGTCGGAGAAAATTATCTGTACAAAGACATAACCGGCCTGATGACACATCACGCAGATTCATACCTTACCGCCGAACTGCCCGCGGATGGAAATTACTATATTCAAATCTCGGACGCTCAAAACCAGGGCGGCAAGGCTTACGCGTATCGACTGCGCATAAGCAATCCGCAATCTGATTTTGCAATTCGTATGACGCCGTCAACATTGAATATTCGACCCGGCGCAAGCGCAGCTTTCAATATTTATGCAATGCGGCAGGATGGTTTCGACGGTGAAATAAAAATATCGCTCAAAGACGCACCTGAAGGCTTTGTATTATCAGGCAGCACTATCCCATCCGGTCGGGACAATATTCAAATGACAATTAAAATGCCGAGAGATATAGCTGACAAGCCGGCGAGTTTACAGTTTTTCGCATCGGCGAACATCAATGGCAAAGAAATATCGCACAAGGTTATTCCCTGCGAAGATATGATGCAGGCGTTTTTGTACCGGCATCTTGTGCCGTCGCAGCAGCTTATCGTTGCGCCGATGAATGTTCGATGGCCTGCGCCGCCGTTTGAATACACCGGCAGTTCTTCACTAAAAATTACGCCCGGCAAAACAACACAGTTGATTTACAAAATAGCGAACCGCCCTGTTTACAAACAGATGAAATTAGAGTTGAGCCGGCCGCCGGAAGGGCTGACTTTGCAGGATGTCAATGTTACTGCCGACAACTTAATATTAACGCTCAAAGCAGAAGAAAATATCAAACGGCCGCTGACAGACAATCTGGTCGTCGAAATATCAACAGAAGTAACGAATAAACAAAACAAAAAGACACAAGCAGTATCTATGGGGGTATTGCCCGCGATTCGGTTTACTATTGAATGAAAGCAAAAAATGAAAACATTGTTTGAGACGCTCGACGTTCGTTTCCTCGAAAGGAAAAATCATACAGAATGCTGGATAACCGCATCGGAAAACTGCACAGCGACTGTTACCGTAATGCAAAACGCGATGGATTATCTCGATTCACACGTTTTTCAAATTATCTCTATGCGTATGTTCGCGAATCGCGCGGCTGTTGAGCAGGCCTGCGCATTTCTCAAAGCCAAATACCCGCAAGTTGCCTGTATGCCGGTTTCGATTTTGCAGGATGATTCGATACAAACATTCAATCTTCAGATTCACGCGGTTGCGGGCAAACAAACGAACGAGATTTATTTCGAGGACGAGTTCGCCGGCTGCCGGTTTGAAGATGACGACGCGAATTATTATATGCTGAAAGTTCTGCCGGACAATATCAAGACAAGTCAGTTCGACCAGGCTCAAAATATTTTTGAAAAATCTCAAAAAATTCTCCGCGCACTCGGCTGCGATTTTTCGAATACTATTCGCACGTGGCTTTTCGCGGACGGTATTCTTTCGTGGTACGGCGATTTGAACAAGGCAAGGAATCATTTCTTCGAGCAGCACGATATTTATAACAAACTCGTGCCTGCCAGCACAGGCATCGGCGTTGCGAACCTTTACGGCAGCGCAATGGCCGTTCAGGTTCTGGCAGTTAAACCGAAAACCGACAAGGCCGCGGCAAGGGTTGTAAATTCTCCGCTTCAGTGCCCCGCTTTGAATTACAAAAGCTCTTTCAGCCGGGCGGTAAAATTCAGCACAGCCGACCACAGCAGATTATACATTTCCGGAACGGCAAGTATCGATATAGCCGGCAAAACAGTTTTCCTGAACGATACAAAGGCACAGCTCGAGTTTACGATGCAGGTTGTCGGCGCAATACTGAACGAAGCCGGTATGAACTGGACAAATACCGTAAGCTCAATGGCGTACTTCAAATACAAAGAAGATTTCGGCTTATTCGACAATTATTGCCGAACGCAGAATCTAAAACTGCCGCACATCAAGGTAAACGCCGATGTCTGCCGGGACGATTTGCTGTTTGAACTGGAGCTTGAGGCTGTATTGAAATAGCGTTTAATTCACTGCACAAACGCCTGTACTTTTCCTTGCTATTATTTTAAAATATGCTACGATTTTCCTTATTATCAATTGTTGAGAAAGGAATTAATTGTGTCATCCAAATCAATCGTAGTAATCGGAAGCAGCAATATCGACCTCGTCGCAAAATCGCACAAAATTCCAATCGTTGGTGAAACTCTAACCGGCTCTGACTTCTTTATGACGCCAGGCGGAAAAGGCGCTAATCAGGCTGTCGCGGCGGCAAAGCTCGGCGCAAATGTTATCTTTGTCGCAAGGCTCGGCAAAGATGTCTTCGCGGAAAAATCGCTCGAAAATTTCAAATCAGTCAACATCAACACAAAACACATCGTTCAGCTTGATGGCGTTCCTTCAGGTGTGGCGATTATTGCGATAGACGACAACGGCAAAAATATTATTATCGTCGTTCCCGGCGCTAACGGGAAATTATTCCCCGCTGACGCTGAAAAAGCATCGGCTGATATCGCAGCTGCAGGCGTTGTTGTATGCCAGCTTGAAATACCAATTGAAACAGTTGAAAAAGCCGCCGAAATCGCAGTGAAAAATAAAGTGCCGTTCATTCTCGACCCGGCACCGGCAAGACCTTTAAGCGACAAATTATTAAGTATGGTCGATGTAATCAAGCCGAATGAAACCGAAGCGCAGACAATCACAGGCATAAAAGTTACCGATATCGAATCGGCATCAAAAGCGGCAGACTGGCTTTTGGGCAAGGGTGTAAAAAATGTAATCATCACACTCGGCGACAAAGGCGCACTGCTTGCGAACAAGGCCGGCAAAGAAACAATCGAACGCATTAATGTCAAAGCAGTTGACAGCACAGCGGCCGGCGACGCATTCACAGGCGCACTGGCTTACGGCCTTGCGAATGGTAACTCACTAAAAGACGCAGCCAAGTACGCAAATGCAGTAGCAGCAATCAGCGTAACACGGCTCGGCGCACAGGCCTCTATGCCTACAAAACAGGAAGTTGACGCGTTTATCGCAAAATAATACTATTTTTAAAAGGAATTTAAAATGGTTGTACTCGAATCTTATCCAATTGCGGTGTTGATGTGTGTGATTTGTATGCTCTGCTGGGGGTCGTGGGCGAATACGCAGAAGCTGGCAAGCAAAGACTGGAAGTTCCAGTTGTTCTATTGGGATTATGCCATCGGCGTTTTGGTTCTCTCGCTGATTATGGCGTTCACGATGGGGTCGCACGGAACAAAAGGCGCAAACTTCTTGAGCAATGTCGCACAGGCAACTTCAAAAACCATAATGCTCGCGCTAATCGGCGGTATTGTATTTAACATTTCAAATATTCTGCTCGTTCGCGCAATTGACGTTGCGGGACTTGCGGTTGCATTTCCGGTCGGCGTAGGTTTGGCGCTGGTGATCGGCGTAATAAATAATTATATAACAAATCCGGTCGGCAACGCAGCGATGCTCTTTATAGGTGTTGCAGGCGTAGTAGCTGCAATCATTATCGACGGCCTTGCATATAAAAAGCTTTCCAGCACAGGCCAAAAAACAGCGACAAAAGGAATCGTGCTTTCTGTTCTTGCCGGCGTTTTGATGGGCTGGTTCTTCTGGTTTGTGGCACAATCGATGTCGAGTAACTTCGTAACAATTGAACCGGGCAAATTCACGCCATACAGCGCAGTTGTTTTCTTCTCAATCGGTGTGCTCGTATCAAATTTCATCTGGAACACAAAACCGTTCACAGGCAGTTCTATTCAAATGGCTGATTATTTCAAAGGCTCAATGAAACTGCATTTAATCGGCATACTCGGCGGCATAATCTGGAATACCGGTATGTCGTTCAGTATTATCGCTTCAGGCCAGGCTGGTTTCGCTATTTCTTACGGTCTTGGACAGGGCGCTACATTAGTCGCGGCGTTTTGGGGCGTGTTCATCTGGAAGGAATTCAAGAACGCACCAAAAGGCGTTAATCCGATGCTCGCATTGATGTTCCTGCTTTACATCGTCGGCCTTACGATGATTATCGTTGCAAGACTGGCATAATATGCCTGAAAACACAAAAGGCTGTAATACCACTTCGTACTACAGCCTTTTTTTTATTACACAAAATTAATTTCTAATTAATTTGCAGCCATTCGAGATATGGCCTCCAGTCCTTTTTATCAGCGGACTTGCTTTCGATAATCTTAACAGCATTGGCATAATCGTTTTCAAAATTATTCACAATCTCCGCAGCCGAAGATGGATTGTACGTCATCTTCGTGCCGGCAAGCGACGTGCTTATAACAGGCTCAAACTCGTACATCGGCTCTGGTGCCCTGCCGACAAAATCGACAAACCTGTGCAGATGGTTCATTTTGCCTTTTACGCCTGAAAGCTTCGCAACATCCGCATCGCTTTGCTCGACAGAAACCTGAACAGCTTCATTTGTGTTTTGTTTGCCGAGGCAGATTATTGTCGCGACTTCTTCGCCATCGTAGTGCCAACTATTTTCAGCAGGTTCCATGCAGTATACAATTTCTTCGCCGTTCACTGAAACTGATTTCGGCGGGAACGTATTTACAAGTTTTATCTCATAACCGCGAGATGTCAGCATATTATCATAACCGCCTTTGGCCGGGCTTATTGTAATATCTGTTTTGCCGCCGCTGCGTGTAAAGCTTACATCCGTGAAAGCGAATTTATCATTTTTATATCCCTGGTCGTTGCCGGCGTCTTCATAAACGCTGAAAAATCCTTTATCGCCTGGGTAAATCGCTAAAATCATCGGGTCGAGCGGTTTTTCATCCACGCGCTTCATCTTCGGCATCATCGGAATAATCGCACCGGCCTTTACATACATCGGAATCTCATCGAGAGCGAACGGCCTTTCAATTACAGCATTGCCATCGAAAACTTTTCCGGTTTCATATTCAATCCACCGACCTTCCGGCAGCCAGGTTTTCTGCATTACATATTTTTTACCCTTGGCCATCGGCGACACTACCGGATTTACCAATATATTATCGCCGAACATATATTCATTTTTAAATTCGTAAGCTTCCTGATTTCTCGGCCAATCATAATACAACGGCCTGCAAAGCGAAACGCCCGTATCGTAAGCCTGCCGTGCGGAAGTATAAACATAAGGCACAATCGCATAGCGTAAATCATAGCATTTGCGCATCGCCTGGAAATTTTCCATCGGATACGCCCATGGTCGGCGCTCTATTTCACTGCTGGCAGTCGCGTGCGTTCTGAAAATCGGGCTCAACACGCCCCACTGAATCCAGCGTGTATAAAGTTCCGGATTATTAGGTTCGCCCACCAAACCGTACCTGCCATAACGCCCACCATAATGCCCGCCGATATCGTGGCTCCAGAAACCAAAACCGACGTTCGCCGCGTTCGTTGTAAAATAAGGCTGATACGCAAGCGATTCCCATGTAATAATAGTATCGCCGGAAAAGCCGATTTGATACCTGTGATTGCCAAGCCCGCCCCAGCGATGGAAAATCAACGGCCGAACTTTATTCTGACGCTCCATATCGCTGAAGTGAACGTAGTTCAAATAAAAAGTCGGATTAACGCCTGCAATTTTCGTCGTACCCCCCTGCTGCCAGTCGAGCCACCAGAAGTCAATGCCCATTTTCTCCATCGGATGCAAAAGAACATCCATATACGTCTTTGCGAAATCCTTATTGACAATATCGAACGGCACATATTTTTTCGTATTTGGGTCAACGCCCATTACTTTTGCAAACTCATTATACTGCTCTTCATGCGGCTGAATACCGCTTGCAGGATGCAGATTCATACACGTCCTGATGGAGTTTTCATTCGCCCACGCGAGAAACTTTTCAGGGTCTGGAAAATAATTTCTGTTCCATGTGAAACCTGTCCAGCCGCAAGACTCTTTTGCCTGGTCTTTTTTCCTTTTGCCCTTCTCATTGTACCACGCCGGCATTGATGTAATATGCCAATCCATATCGATAACCATAACGTCAAGGCCGAGGTCGTAACGTGTGAACTGCTCTGCCAAATCTCTCAACTGCTGGTCGTCATAGTTCCAGAATTTCGACCACCACACACCGAACGCGAACTTCGGCGGCAATGCGATATTACCCGCAACGGCAACGAAATCCTTCATCGCCGTTTTATAATCATAGCCATAGCCGAAGAAATAAATATCCTGCCGATTACCTTCAGGCCTCGCGATAACCCACTGCCAATCGGAATTGTCAAATAACGGATTATTCGTATCATCGACCGCGCACCAGCCGATGCGGGAAATAATACCCTGGCAAAATTCGACCTTTTTTTTATCTATAAAACTCCTGTCGCCGTTGCAGGTGTCCAGTGTTCTGGTCGTGCCTAAAAGATTTTTATCGTCAAGATCGCCGAAATGCCATACTGCTGAAAAATCGCCGGAAACCACATCGATACTCAAATTTTCTTTCGTGAATTTCCCGCTGCCGATTTTATATTTTAAGGATAATTTTTTGGTTTTGATTTCAAGAACGCCGTCGCTGCGAGAAACTTTATATTCAGGAACACTGGTATTGCGATTAATAAACGTAAGACTGGCTCTATCCTCGAATTTTTTGTCCGCAGACCATTCGAGCCGTAAAAGCCCCGGCGTTAAAACCGTGATACGTACATCGTCGCTGACAACACACGCTTTACTGCCAGCGACAGGATTATATTCCGAACAAAAAGCCGTAACATTAACAATAGTCATAAGCAATACCGCCAATTTTAAAGTCTTGTTAAAATTTTCCATAAGTCCCTCAATAAAATTTCCCAACAAGCAGTTTACAGATGAAATCCTTTTCTTCAACATTTAATTCCATCGAAAATACAGATTCCTTTAGCCGTCAAGGCACATATATAACTTGTAACCACGAATTACACGAATTGACACAAAGTTTTTTAGACACGGATTCCGCAGCCGCAGAACACAAACGGATTTCGGTTGGGATTACAAAGACTGGCGATACGCATTTATGTGAAATTGTGAATAAAATCACATAATTTTCATTGACAAATTATAATAACTGATTGTAGAATACATTTTATAATGATTCGTATTCAATTAACTAACGACTATCTTCTACATACTGACAACTAAAAATGAGCAACAGAAGCAGGATATTACGGTTATCACGATACAAGAATGCCGCCCTTCGTTTAAAATCCCTCAATTTTCTGAAAGTCTTTTCTGACAATCTGGCTGACGCTACCGGCGTAACGGCTTCGCAGGTTCGCAAGGATTTTTCGATTTTCTCAATCTCCGGCAACCGCCGAGGCGGGTATCAAATCGAAGAACTGCTCACGCAACTCAATAGAGTACTCGGCAAAGACAAGTTACAGAAGTTTATCATTATCGGCGTTGGCAATTTGGGCCGGGCGCTGATTAATTATCAGGGCTTCGCGAAAAGTGAGATAAAAATCGTCGCGGGTTTTGATATAGACCCTGCGAAATTCAATCGCAAAGCTGATACGCTGATATTGCCGATGGATGAGCTTGCGGGCTTTATAAAGACAAATGAAGTAGAACTGGCGATAGTAACTGTGCCTGAATTTAACGCACAGGATGCGTTTGATAAGCTCAAAGCGGCCGGGATAAAGGGGATATTAAATTTCGCTCCAACCAGATTAAAAAGCGACGATAAGGTAATTGTTCACAATCTGAATCTTGAGACGGAATTCGAGAATCTGATTTATTTTGTGAATACCAAGACGCTTCCGTCAGAGTAAATTTAAAACATCGCTTGAAAACTGTTCCAAATCGGTATCAAATTTATGATGTGCGATTTTGTCGTAAGGTGTTGTGCCTTTTGTGATGATAATCACTTTTGCGCCATTGTAGAAGGCTGATTCGGTCAACGACGCGGCAGGATTAACGACCAAAGACGAACCCAAAGCTATGAACAAATCACACCTGCTGCAAATATCCTGTGAAGCCAAAAGAACATTATGCGGTATCATATCACCATAGAAAACAATATCCGGCCTGATTAAAGAGCCGCACTTATCGCATTTCGGCACGCCGGCGGTATCGATTTTTTCATCGACTTGTACCCTTGTGTATTTTTGCGGACATTTTGTGCAGCTAAAAGTTACGACATTGCCGTGAAATTCCACAACATTTTTTGAGCCTGCCTTTTGATGCAGCCGATCAATGTTCTGCGTAATTACAGCTTTTAACAATCCCCGGGTTTCAAGCTTCGCGAGCATTTGATGGGTAACATTTGGCGTTTTGTCAGCCAGCGGATGAATAAACTGTTTGGCGATTTTATAATATTCTTCCGGCTGACTATTGAAGAAATCTATTTCGAAAGTTTCCTGTGAAATTTTGCTGAACAGTCCGTTTGTACTTCTGAAATCCGGTATTCCCGACGCTACCGAAACTCCCGCGCCGGTAAGCACGACAGCATATTTAGATTTGCTCAAACTCTCGATAAACAATTTGTTATCTGAATTGTTTATAGTTTACACCTTTGCGGTATTTTGTTTTCGTTCCTTAATGCTGCCGATAAATTCGTAAAGCTCCGGCGCTTTCATCAGCCAAAGCATTCCAATAAAAACTATTGTACCGGCAGGTACGCAAACACTCAAAACAATAAGATAACCAGTCTGCATCAATTTCCATTTCAGTAAATAAACCACAAGTGCCATTGCTGTACAGGCAACTGCCGAGCGGATTACGCAGGCTGCGATTTTCCGGCCACCTAATAATCCAAGTCTTTTACGAAGAATATACATCAATACAAGAGCATTAATCATAAATGTTATCGACGTCGAAAGGCCAAAAGCACCGGGGCCTATTTGCGGTATCCATATAAACGCAAGCAAAAGCACAAGATTTACAACCGCTAAAATGCACGAAACCTTTAATGGCGTTTTGGTGTCTTTGCAGGCATAAAACGCCCTTGCAAGGATTTGATAACTGCAATACGCCCACATTCCAATCACATACATCTTCAAAACAAATGCCGACTGCATCGCGTCAGGAAGCGTAAATTTTCTGCGTGCATAAATCATCATAATCGGCTCGGCAAGTATAAACAAACCTACACCTGTCGCGAAACCTTCCATTAGCGAAAGACGAATAGCACGATTTACCGCGTCACGCAGATTTGGAATATCGCCTCGCTGCGAGTAACGAGTCAGCAATGGGAAAACCGCGACGCCAAGTGAAATCGCAAGTACACCCATTGGAAATTGATAAAAGTTACGCGCAGCCTGAACGCGTGTAATAACGCCTTCTTTCAGAGGACGCGGAATTGTCCAGTCCATTATCCTAATATCTGTAGAATCTTTTACAGCGGTAAGATTATATCCGACGATATCCTGAAAATATTCCGAGAACTGCAAAAAGCCAAGACCAAGCAGCATCGGCAAAAGAAGCGTAAGTATCTGGTGTATTCCCGGCTCAATTGGTTTAAGCCTTGGAGTCATGAAAAGGCCGCACCTTTTCAGCAGCCATATAATTGCAACAAGCTGCACAACGCCTGCGATAATAACACTGAACGCAACCAGTGTAAGCTGACCTTCAAGGTTTTCCATAAAAACCGGCGCAAGCCACCATGCGGCAACAATTCCAAAGATATTAAAGATAATCGGCGCAAATGCCGGAAAAACAAAGTGCCCCTTGGCATTAAGTGCGGATGAACAGAGCGCAAGCAGACAAACCGTAAACATATATGGAAACATGATAACCATCATGCTCATCAGGAAATTCCTGTCGTGCGGACCGGGTATAAGTGAAATAACAAAAAAAACTATCTCACCAATAACCAACAACACTGCAAGAAAAACCGCCAATAACGCAAATGAATTCGCGAGCAATTTACGTGCTTTTTCAGTACCTTCTTTTTCATACACCTCTGTAAAAACAGGCACGAACGCAGAGGCAAGCGCTCCTTCGCCAAATAATCGTCTGAAAAGATTAGGGAGTTTAAACGCAACGCCAAAAGCATCGGTATATCTGGTAGCACCAAGAGATGTGATTCCCATATCACGGAAGAAACCGAATATGCGGGAAATGAGGGTGATAAACGCCACCATTTTTGCGGCGTTGAAAAAATGCTCACGTTCCTTATGTTCGCTGTGCGCTTTGGTATCCATCGCGGGAAATTATAATTGCAGATTGGCTGCAACTCCAGACAAAAACCATTGAAAAAATTATTGTCCGCCCTTACGGGAAGCTCTGCGTCTGTCCTCTTCTCTAAGGAATCTTTTTCTGATTCGAATCGAACTTGGACAAATCTCGACAAGCTCATCGCCCTGTATGTATTCCATTGATAGTTCAAGACTCATTATTCTGGCCGGTCTGACCTTTGCAGCCTCGTCTTTACCGGACGCACGCATATTACTCATCTGCTTTGCCTTTACCGGATTTACAGGAATATCATTTTCCTTGCAATGCTCGCCGACGACCTGGCCGTCATAAACGGTATCGCCCGGCTCAACAAAGAATATTCCCCTGTCATATAACGCATCCAACGCGTAAGCCGTAACCTGGCCGGCATTGGTCGCAACCATAACGCCGTTCTTACGCTGCGGAATCGAACCTCTCATCGGCTCATATCTTTCGAACGAGTGGTGCATAATCGCCTTACCCTGCGTAGCGTTCAACATTCTTGCGTGCAGACCGAACAGTCCGCGTGACGGAATGAGAAATTCCATGTGTACAAAACTGCTTGCGCCGCTCTTTGTGTCTATTCTGACTATTTCGCTCCGCCTCTCGCCCAGAAGCGACATGACCGCGCTTTGACAATCCATAGGACAATCAATAGCAAGCATTTCTATCGGCTCATGAGTAATTCCATCAACTTCTTTCAAAATAACTTCCGGCTTGCCGACACAAATTTCATATCCTTCACGCCGCATATTTTCGAGCAGAATGCCCAGATGCATAAGCCCTCGGCCTGAAACGCAATATTCTTCAGGTGTTCTGCCGGGGCCAACCCGCAACGCAACATTATGCTGAAGCTCCTTTTCAAGTCTATCACCGATTTGTCTGCTTGTAACGTATTTGCCATCTTTTCCTGCGAATGGGCCATCGTTGACTCTGAACGTCATCGACATTGTCGGCTCATCAACAGCGATTACTGCAAGCCTTGAAGGATTGCACGGACAGGCAATCGTATTGGCAATATCGACAGGGTCGAGGCCAGACACGGCACAAATGTCGCCTGCCAAAACAGTGTCAACCTGCTTTCTGCCCAGACCGTCGAATGAATGAATCTGCAAAATTTTCTGCAATGTATGAACATTTTTGGTATCGATAACAGTAACGGCCTGCCCTGCCATAATCTTACCGGCGAAAACTCTGCCAACTGCGATTTTGCCGACGTAATCTGAATATTCAAGACTCGTTACGAGCATTTGAAGATGAGCATCCGGAACAACTGTCGGAGCAGGAACTTTTTTGATGATTGTATCAAATACAATCTTCATATTATTTGTTTTTTCATCCGGGTCGCTTGATGCCCAGCCCTGTCTGCCTGAAGCGTAAATAACAGGGAAATCAAGCGCATCATCATTGGCACCAAGCTGAACGAGCAAATCGAAAACTTCATTTACAACTTCATGCGGACGACTGTTTTCACGGTCCACTTTATTTATCACAACGATTGGTTTTAACTTATTCTCAAGAGCCTTGCTCAAAACGAATCTTGTCTGCGGCATAGGACCTTCGAACGCATCAACCAAAAGCAGTACGCCATCGGCCATTTTCAAAACACGTTCGACTTCGCCACCAAAATCGGCGTGGCCGGGAGTGTCGATGACGTTAATTTTGTATTCATCACCTTCATCATCGGTATAGTTTATTGCGCAATTTTTGCTCAAAATTGTAATGCCGCGTTCACGCTCGATTGGATTCGAGTCCATAATCAAACCTTCGACGCCGCCAGCCAGCTTGTCAAGGTCTTCACTGCGGAACATTCCAGATTGATACAAAAGCCTGTCAAGCAAGGTAGTTTTACCGTGGTCAACGTGTGCAATAATCGCTACATTACGAATATAATTGTAATACATAAAAAATCTCTATTCAGGTAAATTAATATACGGTTTGTTTAAATTCCGATAGTTGAAGCGGGATATTTTACATTGTTTTTCGCAAATGTCAATGTAAAATAGTACTCTTTAATTAGCAATGGTTTAATGAAACCACAAAAGCCCATAATTGATTTAAAAAACGTAACTGTCGTTCAGGACAGCTTTAAGATTTTAAGAAACATAAGTTTCGAGATTATGCCCGGCGAGTGCTGCGCGATAATCGGGCCTAATGGGGCGGGCAAATCGGCTCTTGTCGCCGTGATTAGCGGATATTTGTGGCCGCAGGATGGTTCGGTGAGCGTTTTTGGCGAAACTTTCGGCGAAGTTGACCTTCAGAGCGTTCGCGGCAAAATCGGCATAATTGAGCCTTCACGAATGCCGCATTTCGATGAGGGTTTAACCGTAAGAGACGTAATCGCGACCGGATTATTCGGTACGTTAATGTTGCCCTTCTATCGAAAAATTACAAAGCAGCAATGGAAAAAAGTCGATTCGCAAGTCAGCTTTTTCAAACTACGAAAACAAGCCTCGCTTCCAATTGGTACGCTATCGAGCGGCGAACAGACAAAAGTACTGATAGCACGCGCGATGATATCGCAGCCGAAAATGCTGATTTTGGATGAGCCGACAAATGCACTTGATATGGGAAATCGCGCGATTGTCGTAAAGATTCTGAATAAACTTCGCAAACAAAAAAATCCGCCTGCGATTGTGATAATTTCTCATCATTTAGACGAACTGCCGAAATCCCTCGATTACGCGGTACTTTTAAAAAGCGGAAAAATCATCAGTCAGGGAAAACCACAAAAAGTGTTCACTTCCGCGAACCTTAGCAAAACTTTCGGCTGTAAAGTCAGGGTTTTGAAAAACAGAGGTATGTATCTGGCGTCAGTACAGATTTAAGATTGAAGATCCGCCTGCGGCGGACCAAACGAAAAGTTAAAAGTGAAGAGTGAAAAGTTGTGGAATCACCTGAAGGTGATGAGATTTTAAGAGATTTCTCACCACTCTAATTTTGTTTTCAAGGAAACAAAATTCTGATGTTCAAAACTAATTTACCGCCTGGGCTAAAGCCCACCCTACAAACTATTTACCCTGCGCTAATCCTTGCGCAGGATCTTCGACGCTCATGGCTCTGACTTATTTAAACGAGCATTGCCTTTGCAAGTTCTCTGCTTTTTTCGGCACCAAATAAAAGCTCAACCAATTTCAGTGAAAATTCCAAAGCGGTTCCCGGTCCCTGTGAAGTAATGCAGTTGCCGTCAACGACAACCCGCTGATTTGTCAATTCTTTCAATTTACCGCCCATTCCAGGGTAACATGTCGCTTTTTTGCCGGCAAGCAAGCCGTGATGCTCAAACACAACCGCAGGCGAGGCACAAATCGCGGCGTAAAATCGGTCCGATTCCTTTTGCTTTTTGAGCATTTCGATAAGCTCGCTACTGTCGCGAAGGTGCTCTGCGCCGGGCATTCCGCCGGGTAAGACGATAAGGTCATAAATGCTTGTTTTGCAATCTTTTATGAGGCAATCAGCTGTGATTTTTACCTTTCTGGCAGTGCTTATTTGCAGATTTTGAACTGACGCGATTGTTAAATCAGCGCCCGCCCTGCGAAGACAATCAATAATCGCTATCGCTTCAAGCTCTTCTGTGCCGTCGGCGATCGGAACAAGTACTTTTTTACTCATATTTTTATCTCCTGAAATTTTAATTAACATAATTCTAATACAATGTTAAAATAACACTAACAATGCCTAACTAAGATTATAATAAAAATAATCTTAAAGAGAAATCTTATGTCAAAAGAAAAAATATTGATTGTCGATGACGAAGAAGATGTAGTCGAGCTGGTGCGGTTCAATCTTGAAAAGGAAGGCTACAAAACGGAAACGGCGGCTTCCGGCGAAGAAGCCCTCGTGGAAGCTAAATCAAAGCAGCCCAATTTAGTCATCCTCGACCTTATGCTGCCGGGGATAGATGGACTGGAGGTCTGCAAAAAACTCAAAAGTGATTCCAAAACTGAAAACATCCCCATCATAATGCTTACCGCAAAAGGCGAAGAATCCGACATTATAACAGGCCTGGAACTCGGAGCCGACGATTATATTACCAAACCATTCAGCCCGAAAGTGCTGACGGCAAGAGTACGCAGGATTCTGCAAAGACATATTGCCCGCAATCTTGAGACGTCGGCGGTGAAAATACACGAAATTTCCATCGACCCTGCGCGGCATGAAGTAATGGTAAAAAACAAAGTTGTGGAACTTACCTTCACCGAATTTAGCATTCTCTATACTCTGGCCAAACGGCCGGGGATGGTTTTCACAAGGTATCAGATTGTCGATGCAATTCGCGGAAACGATTATCTTGTTACCGACCGCGCAATCGATGTGCAAATAGTCTCGCTACGGAAAAAACTCGGCGCGGCAGAAAAATATATAGAAACTGTTCGAGGAATCGGCTATAAGTTTAAAGACTAATTATGGCCAAAAAACTTTTTATCTGGAAACTGTATATTTCTTATATTTTAGTTATTGTCGCGACTCTCGGGACGGCAACGTGGTATTTTTCAATTCATTTCCGCCGATTTCATCTTGAGCAGACAACTGAAAAACTTACTACTTACGCAAAATTGTACGCACCGCAAATCGCTCCGCTAATAGAAGACTCCAACAATGCGCAAATTGATATTCTGTGCAAAACTTTCGGACAGTTAAGCTCGGCAAGAATCACGGTGATAAGACCTGACGGTACGGTTATTGGCGATTCCGACCAGCCCCCTGATACAATGGAAAATCATTTCAACCGAAGCGAAATTGTCGAAGCCATCAAGAAAGGTTTCGGTAAATCATCAAGATTCAGCAGTACAGATAGAAAGAATATGACGTATGTCGCGGTACCTATCGAATACGACGGCAAAACAATCGCAATTATCCGAACCGCTGTTTCCATCGAGGAAATTGAAAAGTCGCTTCATAATATTTATATCAGAATCGCTGCCGTCGGGATTATTATCTCACTTACCGCGGCTGTGTTAAATATCGTTATTATTATTTTCAATGACTCCGCGAGATTCCGCAAACTTGAGAATATCCGGAAAGATTTTGTCGCGAACGTATCGCACGAACTGAAAACGCCAATCACATCCATCAAAGGCTTTGCCGAAACGCTGCTTGAGGGCGACTTGACAAATCAAGCTCAAACACGCCAGTTTCTTGATGTTATAGCGAAAAACACTCAAAGACTCGATGCAATTATAGACGACCTCTTGAGCCTGTCGCGGCTTGAAGACGGGCAATCAAAAAGAGACCTTGTGTTCAAGACGGTTTATCTAAAAACCATACTGGCAAACGCGATTGAATTATCACACATTAAAGCACAGCAAAAACAAATCACCATAACACTGAACTGTCTTGACGATTTGAAGGTAAACGCCAACACGCTGCTGCTGGAACAAGCGGTATTCAATCTAATCGACAACGCAATAAAATACAGCGAAGCCAACAAAACCATAAAAGTCGTCGCAAGAGAATCCGAAAAAGAACTGCTGATTTCAGTGGAAGACAACGGCTGCGGAATGGAACACAAACATTTATCCAGAATTTTCGAGCGGTTCTATGTCGTGGACAAAAGCAGAAGCCGAAAACTCGGCGGCACCGGGCTGGGACTGGCAATTATAAAACATATCGTCGGGCTGCACAAAGGTTCGGTCAATGTCGAAAGCTTACCCGGCACAGGCAGCACCTTTACAATTCACTTGCCCAGAACATAACAATCCTTTATCATGAGTGGTTTACGGCATTTTGCTCGAAAGGATTGGTATGAAGATAAAAAACTTCAGATTATATGTTTTTTTGTTTGTTCTGATTCTGCACTTTGGTTCTGCGGGTATCTTCGCAAGGGATATTCTTTTCTACACATGGTCGGATACGCATTTCGGAGCCTGCAATAATCAAAACCGGCTCGATGTAATAACGCAAATGAATAAACTGCCCGACACACCATACCCTGCATATTACGCAGCGGGTAAACCTGTCGGAATGCCCGCGTTTCTGATAAACCTCGGCGATATTACTGAAAGCGGGAAAGCATACCAGTGGAACGACACCAACGCACCGGATTACGCGAGCTATATTCAAACGATAAAAAATTTAATGCCCGACTGTCCGACTTATGAAGTGCTCGGCAATCACGACTGCAAAAAAGAAAATGTTGTACGTCAGAAGGTCGCTGAAAAATTCGGCAAAACATATTATTCCTTCGACGTGAACGATGTTCACTTTGTCGTACTCGACCCCTATACAGCAGGACTTGTCGCCGCTCCGGATTTGGATGCCAATCAGCTCGACTGGCTGGAGAAAGATTTGGAAAAACTTCCGAAAGACACTTACATCATTATCGCAATGCACGTTCAGCCGGATGCCAACGCGAATACCGACCGCTCAAGCAAATTGGGCGAAGAAAGCTCGGCGAAACTTGCGGCCATTTTGAAAAATAAAAATGTTTTGGCGATAATGCACGGACACTGGCACAAATTAAACGCTGCGGTTTGGAACGGCATAGATGTTATAAGCCCTGCCGGCTATGTTTACGGTATTCCCGGGTGCAGTTGCGCAAACAGACATTGCAGTCAGGTTTGGGGCATGATTCATATTACAGATATGACGATTACCAGTCTTGCGTATAACTGGGAGTTCGACAGATGGGAAACTGAAAAAGAAATCGTGCTGAAAAAATCTTTGCCGGAAATAAAGAAAAATTAACAAGCGGAAAGTAAATTATGTATTATCTTGGTGTTGACGCAGGCGGAACGAAAACGACAGCGATATTGGCTGATGAAAACGCAAATGTCATACAGGTCGTCAAAATCGGCAGCGGAAATGTCGTTTCTCTTGGGCAGACTAAAATAACAGAATTAATCAAAAATCTGCTTGCGGAGTTTTCATCGAAATGCAAGCCGGAAAATATAAACTCATCAACTTTCGCATTTGCCGGCGCAGGCCGAAAACCCGAAAGAGAAATTTTAGAGGCGGCTCTGAAAGATAACCGCTTAAGAAATTTTCGCATAATGACCGACGCAGAAATTATGCACTATTCAATTTTCGGCAGCGGCGATGGTATTCTTGTCATTGCAGGCACCGGGTCGGTATGTCTTGTGCGAAGCCGCAACAGCAGCGGTAACGGCAAATTAGTTCAGCTTGGCGGAAACGGATTTCTGCTCGGCGACGAGGGCAGCGGCTACTACATCGGCAGGCAAGCAATAAAAAAAGCCCTCGACGATGCAGAGATTGGCAGGCAAGTAAGTTTGCTGACTGAAAAAATTATAAAATTTTATAATTTTCAGCAGCCTAAGGAATTTGTCAGCAAAGTTTGCTTTTCAGAACATCCGCAAACAGATATTGCGGCAATTGCACAGGTCGTTTGCGATTTGGCTGAACAGAACGATACACAAGCACTTGAAATTATCAACAACGCGAGCAAAGCATTGACCGATTTGGCCGTTAAGGCGATAAAACATTACTGCCCCGCTGATGCGGAGTTTTATAATATCACGCTGGGCGGCGGAATTTTACAGAAAGATTCCGTTGTCGAGCGGGCATTCAAACGACAAATGCAAAATTATAATTTTGAAATCGTTTACCATTCCGCGAAGATGTCTGCGACTGCGGCGGCGGTGATGTATTCGATGGTACAAAATGACCTGCGGATTGATGAAGCGATGATGCAAAAATTGAAAAATATTAAAATATAACCGAGGACAGGGATGACCTTTTCAACGATTGATGTTTTTATAGTGGTTATTTACATAACAGTTTCAATCGCTTTCGGCTTTTGGATGGGCCGAAATCAAAAAGGCACAACCGATTATTTTCTCGGCGGCAGGCACATTCCGTGGCTGGCGGTAACGTTCAGTATCGTAGCCGCTGAAACAAGCGTTTTGACATTCATCAGCATACCGGCAGTGTCGTATCTGGGCGACTTACGCTTTATTCAGTTGATTATGGGCTATGTCGTCGGAAGGCTTGTTGTAGCTGCAATAATGATACCTGCGTATTATCGGGGCAATATCGACACGGCTTATCATTTCCTCGGCAAACGCTTCGGACAAAAAATGCGGAATATCGCGGGCATTACTTTCATGGCGACGCGGCTTTTTGCCGACGGCGTTCGGCTGTTCGCAACGGCAATCCCGCTTGCGCTTATTCTCAAGAACAGCAGTTTCTTCGCTTGTATTTCCGACAGAAATATTTATATCATCGCGATTATTACCATCGGGCTTGTTACAATGATTTATACCTGTTTCGGCGGAATTCGTTCCGTTGTGTGGGTTGACGTGATTCAAATGGGCGTTTATGTCGGCGGAGCGATTCTTGCAGTTATAATAATCATTTCAAAACTGCCGAGCGGGCTTTCTATCCCTGCGGGAAAATTCCAATGGTTTTATCTCGGCAGCGATTTATCCTTCGTACAATTTATCAAACAGCCATATTCGTTTTTTGTCGCCTTCTTCGGCGGAGCTATTTTCACACTCGCTTCTCACGGCACCGACCAGTTAATCATTCAGCGTGTTCTTGCCTGCGGCAGTAAATCGGCGAGTCAGAAAGCAATAGCAACAAGCGGTTTGTTAGTGTTTCTGCAATTCGGGCTGTTTCTTTTTCTCGGCATTCTGCTGTTCGCGTATTACAAGGGACAATCCTTCGCTCAACTCGGCCTGCTGCGTGCTGACGGTATTTTCCCGAAATTTATAGTCGAACAGATACCATCGGGAATTTGCGGCTTTATTGTGGCAGCCCTTTTCGCGGCGGCGATGAGTACGTTGGCGGGAAGTCTTTCAAGTCTTGCTTCCACTACGGTGCTGGATATTTACGTGCCGCTTTTCGGCAAAGATAAATCGCAGCAGCAGCTTTTGAAGCTTTCAAGAATCGCTACATTTATATGGGGTATAATTTTAATCATCACCGCGATAACATTCATCAACCTTAAAGGCACAGTTGTTGAGACGGCTCTTGGAATCGCATCTTACACCTACGGCGGACTGCTTGGCGTTTTTTTGCTCGGTCTGTTTTATAAAAAAGCCATTCAGCGCGACGCTATTATCGCATTTTTCACGGCTATTATTGTGATGACCGTTGTAATTCAAACTGTAAAAATCGCCTGGCCTTTATATGTAGTCATCGGAAGCGCCACCGCAGTTACAACGGGTATTATTTCATACAATATCTTCAACTTCAGACAAAAATAATTTATGTATTTTTAACACTAATGTAATCAGTTCCTAAAGACGCCTATTTATAATTACCTTCGAAAAATTAATTTATTTGGAGGCTATTAAATGGACGTTAAATTAGGACAACAAACACACAAAAAAGGTTTTACGTTGGTCGAACTGCTGGTGGTGATTTCAATTATCGCTATGCTGCTTGCAGTTTTAATGCCGGCGCTAAGCAAGGCGAAGAAACTGGCGCAAGGCGTCGTCTGTGCGGCACATATGCGAGGTATCGGCACAGGAATGCTCGCTTATGTAACAGAATTTCAGTATTTTCCCGCTTCGTATTTGTATCCATCAAATGCAACCGGCGGATACAGCACCTTAAATCAGGACCCCGGTCACCCCTACGGCTATCTGCACTGGTCGTGGTATCTGTTCAATTCAGGTAAAGTTGACGGAAAACTTTTCAGTTGCCCGGCAATGAAAGGCGGCGGCGCACCAAGAACCAATCCAGGACCAAGACAAGAAGATTGGGAAAAAGGCCAGCAGGATCAGGGCGGACAATCAAGCCCAAACAGCCTTATGGATAAACAGGCGCCGAGAATATCAATTACTGCCAATGCCGTGATTATTCCGCGAAATAAGTTTACTTCACTATTGGCCGGCGGCGGTCAGAGAGTGAACCGCTTTGTCAACGGCGGCGAATTGCGAAATCCATCTTCACTTATTATGGCAACGGAATTCAATAATAACTGGAAAGCACTGGGAAATGAGCAAGGCAGCGGTGTTTTAGTCAAGAGCCATCGTCCAATCCTCGCGTTTTCGCATACAGGTACAGGCTACAAAGACAATGCAGTTTATCAGGCGCCGCTGAATACTCCATATTACGTTTACGGCGACAACAACGCGACAAGAAACTTCGGTTTAAAACCTATCAAAGAAGTCGAACAATCCACAGACTTACTCGACGGCGGAGCAGGCCATCCAATCAATGCGGTCGGCCGCCATCATTCAGGCAGCGGTTCAACAAAAGAGTTCGGCGGATGTGCGAACTTCATCTATGTTGACGGACACGTCGCAAGAAAATCAATCCTTCAAACGCTTGAAGCCCGCGAATGGGGAACAAAATTCTACAGCATTACAGGAAGAAACGATGTCAAATAACATAATAATTTACGCAATGTTTTTCAAGTTAGGACTGATAACGCTAATGGTTATCTCAATGGCAGTATGTGATTATAAAAGTTGTATAAGAAGAAAAAGATTGAGTTAAATTTAATGGAAGGAAGATTAAGATGAAATCATTTGTGAAAAAAACCTGTTTAGCGGCACTTATTTTAGCTGTGGGCGCGTTGACGAATCAGCTCTATGCCCAGCAGCATCAGGTAAACATCAGCGGCGCGACGCTGTTCGCTGATTTTTTTTCCGCACCGGCATCAACAAACGATTATATCGATGCGGACGGCGACGGCCTGTATGGCTCTCTCGAGTATGCGCCGTGGACTGACCAGTTGGCAACAACGTACAGCACTTCCGGCTGGTCGTCATACTGGTCGGTAGCATATCGCGGCGTAGGTTCAGGCAGCGGACTGACAGACCTTGTTAACTGGTACAACAGAGACCCTGAACTGTTCACAGACCTGACCGTTCCGGCAGATTTCGGCTACATCAACCGAATCGAGTGGGCAAAAGCAGGAGTCATGAAACCAATCGCGGACCCATATCTACCGGGCGGATGTCCAGTTGACCCGTGCAACATTGACATCGCGGTTATGGACGTTCCAACAACGTGGTTTGTTTACACCGGAGCAGATACAGATGCGCAATGGAACAAAAAACCTGCACAAACCGGTTATGGCAGAAACCCGGTCAAGTGCTGGAATACAACCCAGAGCAATAAATTGAAAAGCCTTGGCGCTCTTAATACAAACACAACATCACCAAACGCACAAACAGTATTCGATACAGAAATCGCCTGGGTTCCAATCGCGATTATCGCAAATCAGGGCGTTGGTCTTCCTTCGGGAAATATCAGCGCAGAACAACTGCAATACCTCAACGTAACGGGCCGTATGCCAAGCGGTGAAAATCTCGCAGCGGTAACGCGCGACAGCGGTTCGGGCACACGAAATGGTGCAATGAACACTCTGGGCGTTGACCCAAGCTGGGGACGCGGCGATAACATCGGCACAAAATTCGACGCTGAAGCAGAAACAATGCTTGGCAAAACTCATAAATATACAAATTGCGGCGGTTCAGGCACATTGGAAAAAGCAGTTGAAACCAGAAGACTCGCTGTTGGTTATACGGGCCTTTGCGGTACGAGCCGAGCACGCGGCGATGTTTACAGCGGAAGATACGAAGTATGCAGCGTGAAAAATATCGGCGGCACAACTTATATCCGTCCGACACTCGATAACATTCTTGACAACGGCAATGCTGACAGCGGCTGGAGAATCGGCGGAAACGAAACTTTCGCAACAGTTGGCGATCCAAATCAGGACGCGACTTATGCGATGGCAAATCCTCACGCTGCCGCTTACATCAACAACATAACTAAAAGTATCGCAGACTTTGTTGATTCCACCGAATTAAGCTTAAATTACAATATGCCAGGCGAATATATGGCTTATAATTATTTCCTTGTGGCTTCTATTGATGCGATGCCGACATCTGCCGACCCGACAGTCTTCGCGGCAAACGCGAAACTGAATCAGTCATTGCAGGATTTCGTGCGAGCAAGCGACCACGAGCTTAAAACTTTACCTATACCTGCTTACGGTTCAATGAAACTGTCAGGTATCGCTCCGAACAGAACAGGTCTTTCAGGCAGCGCAACCTATAGCGACGGCAGAACATCGTCATACATCGACAACGGTGAAAACGGTGGAAACGAAGTTGTCGGCGGTTCTACCTCGCTTTCAGAACGCAATAAAGTTTCCGGCGATTTTAACTATGCAGGCACAGAGAAACACAAACGCAATGTAAACGATATCGCTAAATTAGTTGAAGCAGTAAAAAATCCGAGAGCCTTTGAAGCAGGCGTAAATCACGGCGGATATTACGGCACACAGGCCGGCGATTACGTAGTTCCGGAAATTATCGGCGATTTTGACGGCGATGGAAATTTCGTTGCCGCTGACATTAGATATTTCGCAGACGGCCTTGCGATTGACGCAGTTACGGGAAATCTTGACCGCAGTAAAGGTTTTACCCTTGTTGACCAGTCGGATAAAGCTACCGGCGGCAACGGAAACTATTTCAATACTGCCCTTGCGACAGGTTTAGCTTATGAACCAAATTCAGGCTGGTCAAAAGCTGATATCGCGGGCAAAGAAATCAGTTCTACCGACCATAACAACGTTAAGGTAACGCCCGGTGCAAATCCTGTTGCGGCAGACGGTGTCATCAACGCAAAAGATATCGACTGGATATGCACAGTTCTGCGAGGTGGAATAAAGGCCGCAGCTCTGGGACAAACACCTTCAGTTAATTCCGATGTTCACAGTAACGTTCTGAACTGGAACAATCTCGATGACGCATCGTGGATGGATTTGAACTGCGATATGAACGGCGATTTGATTGTTGACGGCGAAGACCTCGACATAGTAGTTATCGACATTCTCGGCACAAACTACGGCGATGTAAATCTCGACGGCGAAATTAATGCTGCTGATAGAGACATTATCGTTGCAAACATAAGCACAAGCTACGGCAAAAGCTGGGCTGACGGCGATATTAACGGCGACGGCTACGTAACAGCGGACGACCTTGCAATGTACAGAAATATACAGCTTGAAGTTTTCGCAAGTTACTGGCTTGAGACCTGTTCTTCGCCGGATTGGTGCGAAGGTATGGATTACAATCACAGCGGAAGAGTTAATTTTGTGGACTTCGCTACCTTGGCGCAAAACTTATAATAATCCAAACTGTGAATAGTATAGTCTCCGGCATAAGTCAGTTGGCAGGAGATGGAAGATTAGCAGGTGTGTCCAAAATGACACACCTGCGTTTTTAACCAACTTTTAACTTTGTCCTAACAGAATCCTAACATATCTTTAGTATTATTAATATAGACTATAGTGGTATAATTTAAAGGAATATATTATGAAAAAATTATGTATTGTTTTGGTCGTTTTATTCGCATCTGCATTCGCATCGGCGGCATCTAATATGCTGCAGGTTAAAGGTTCTGACACAATGGTCAACCTCGGTCAGGCTTGGGCGGAAAGTTATATGGAAACCAATCCGCAGGATTTCATATCTGTAACCGGCGGCGGTTCAGGTACAGGGCTATCCGCTTTGATTTCCGGAACGTGCGATATTGCGATGAGTTCCAGAGATATCAAAAAAAAGGAAATTGAATTTGCCGGCAAAAAAGGTATCAAACCTTTCGAGATTAAAGCAGCCCTTGACGGTCTGGCAGTTGTTATAAATCCCAAAAACACGGTTGTTAAATTAACCATGGACCAGCTCGCCGACATTTTCACCGGCAAAATTACAAACTGGAAACAGCTTGGCGGACACGATGGCAAAATCGTTCTTCTATCAAGAGAAGTCAATTCCGGCACACACGTTTATTTCAAAGAACACGTCTTGCGAAAAGGCAATCCGGCAGGCACTGAAGAATTCGCACCATCGGCACTTATGCTTTCTTCATCACAGGCAATCGCCGATGAAGTGGCGGGCAACGCAGACGCTATCGGTTATTATGGTATGGGATATATTTCACCAAAGCAAAAGCCTGTCAGTGTCGCCAAAGACGCAAACTCGGAATACATCGCCCCGACTATTGACAACGTCGTCAGCGGACATTATCCAATATCACGTCCATTGTACCTTTACACAAAAGGTGAACCAACGGGATTAGTAAAGAAATTCGTCGACTTTATCCTTTCAAAAGCAGGACAGGAAATCGTCGTTGCAACAGATTTTGTTCCAGTGTCGAAATAACTTCAATACAAGATTATTATGCGTAAGATAAAGGAATTCTTCATAGAAAAATTAATCCTGCTTTGCGGACTGGCGTCCATATTTTTCGTGGGATTGATTTTCATATTTCTGCTCAAGGAAGGTTTTCAGGTTTTAAAAACTGTTTCTTTGGGGAAATTTCTGTTCGGCAGCAAATGGTATCCCATTTCCGAACCTGCGCAGCTCGGTATTTTGCCCCTTATCCTCGGCTCGCTTTTAGTAACATTAGGCGCAGCAGTTATTTCAATACCAATCGGCGTCGGCAGCGCAATCTTTATCGCTGAAGTCGCGCCGGCAAAATTAAAAGAAATTCTTAAAGCAGGCATTGAGCTTCTCGCCGCGATTCCAAGCGTAGTGTTGGGCTTCATCGGAATGGTAACGTTAGTGCCGTGGGTAAAAACACTCTTTCATCTTCCTACTGGATTAACGGCGTTGTCCGGCTCGATTATGCTGGCGTTTATGGCAATGCCTACAATTGTTTCAATCGCAGAAGACGCTCTTTATTCCGTTCCGAAATCATACAAAGAAGGCGCGTTGGCTTTGGGAGCAACGCAGTGGCAGGCAATCTGGCGAGTTATGCTGCCTGCGGCGTCGTCTGGAATTTTGGCCGCTGTTATGCTCGGCATCGGTCGCGTAATAGGTGAAACTATGGCGGTGATGATGATAACCGGAAACGCGGCAGTGCTTCCGCATAGTATTTTACAACCGGTGCGAACGCTGACTGCGACAATCGCCGCTGAAATGGGCGAAGCTGTCGTCGGCAGCGAACATTATTTCGCGCTGTTCGCAATCGGCATAGTTTTGTTTGTCATAAGTTTTGGAATTAACGTAACGGCTGATATTTTCCTGCACAGACGAAAATGAACTCTAAAAAATCACAAAAAATAGCTTTCTTTTTACTGCTGCTTGCAACGCTGCTTATCGTTGTGCCGGTCGGTCTGATTGTTGTTATCATCATTCAGAAAGGCATCGGCGGAATAAGCTGGCAGTTTCTTACCGATATCCCGCGTAAAGGAATGCGGGAAGGCGGAATCTTCCCCGCTATCGTCGGAACGTTTTACCTTGTTACGGGCGCAATTGTTTTCGCGCTGCCGGTGGGTCTGCTTGCCGCGATATACTTGAGCGAATACGCAAAAGACAATTTCCTTACACGAATGATAAAACTGGCAATCGTTAATCTGGCGGGTGTGCCTTCGGTAGTTTACGGTCTGTTCGGGCTAGCGATTTTCGTAATATTTTTCAACTTCGGCACTTCAATTCTTTCCGGTTCGCTGACACTCGGTATTATGATACTGCCGGTGATTATCACAACTTCACGAGAGGCGCTCGAAAGCGTGCCATATTCATTCCGTGAGGCAAGTCTGTCGCTTGGCGCAAGCAAATGGCAAACTATCAGGCACATCGTTTTGCCGAACGCGATTCCGGGAATCTTGACCGGAACGATACTCGGCCTTGGCAGAGCGGCAGGCGAGACGGCTCCAATACTTTTCACCGTCGCGGCGTTTTATCTGCCGAGATTGCCTAAAGGCATTTTCGACCAGGCGATGGCGCTGCCCTATCATCTTTATGTAATTTCAACGCAGGTGCCGAATGTCGATGAAAGCATCAGATACGGAACCGCCCTTGTCCTTTTATTTCTTGTACTGTTTATGAATCTTATCGCTATCATCATTCGATACAAGTTCAGGAAGCAAAAGAAATGGTAAATACTAAAATTGAAATCACAAACCTTGATATCTGGTTCGATTCAACTCCGGCGGTGAAGAATCTGACTTTGAAAATTTACGAAAATGAGATTTTGAGCATCATCGGCCCGTCTAACAGCGGTAAAACAACTTTCCTGCGGATGCTGAATCGACTTAATGAACTTGAGTCGAAATTTAAAATAAGCGGCATCGTGAAAATGGACAGAAAAGACATAACTAAAATGGATGTCGAGCTGCTGCGGAAAAAAGTCGGAATGGTTTTCGCCCTGCCGCTGCCGCTGCCGCTGTCGATTTTTGACAACATCGCTTATGGCGCACGAATGCACGGAATCACGAACAAAAAGAAACTACAGGAAATTGTCGAGCAGGCACTTCAAAAATCGTATCTATGGGAAGAAGTCAAAGACAGATTGAGCACGTCAGCGTT
Organism: Planctomycetaceae bacterium; assembly: GCA_021371795.1. Classification (NCBI taxonomy): domain Bacteria; kingdom Pseudomonadati; phylum Planctomycetota; class Planctomycetia; order Planctomycetales; family Planctomycetaceae; species Planctomycetaceae bacterium. Next base: position 146,971 of record JAJFVK010000013.1, read on the forward strand.
TAAACTTTCCGGCGGCCAACAGCAAAGACTTTGCATCGCAAGAACGCTTGCCGTCGAGCCGGAAGTTATTTTGTTCGATGAGCCTTGTTCGGGTCTTGACCCTATTTCGACGGCTAAAGTCGAAGAAGCCATGCTCAAACTTAAAAAAGATTATACGATTGTTCTCGTTACCAATAACGTCAAACAGGCCGCTCGTGTCGGCAGCAGGACGGCGTTCTTTTTGAATGGCGATTTAATTGAAGTTGACAACACCGACAAAATATTTACAAATCCGTCAAACCAGCAGACCGACGATTACATTCGAGGAAAATTCGGCTAATGAATATACAAGTTGAAAATTTGAATCTTTGGTACGGCAAGTTTCAGGCGCTGATAAACGTAAATGCCGTGTTTTCTGAAAAACTGATAACCGCGATGATCGGTCCTTCCGGCTGCGGAAAATCAACTTTGCTGCGGACATTCAACCGGATGAATGATTTAATCGACGGCGTGAAAACATCCGGACAGATTCTGATTAATGACGAAAACATTTTCGAGCCGGAGACAGATTTGGTTACGCTGCGGAAAAAAGTCGGTATGGTTTTCCAGCGGCCTAATCCTTTTCCGCTTTCTATTTATGAAAACATAGCGTTCGGTATGAAGATTCACGGCTCGGCAAAGCGAAGTATGCTCGACGAGGTTGTGCAGCAGAGTCTTCAGCAGGTTGACCTTTGGGACGATTTAAAAGATAAACTGAAAAAATCCGCGTTTAGCCTTTCGTTAGAGCAGCGACAAAGGCTGTGCATCGCAAGATTAGTTGCGGTCAAACCGGAGATTCTGCTGATGGATGAACCGTGCTCGGCGCTCGACCCGCAATCGACCGCGAAAATCGAAGAATTAATGCGTGAACTCAAGCATAATTATACTATAATAATCGTTACGCATAATATGCAGCAGGCGGCTCGTGTTTCCGATGAGACTGGATTTATGCTGCTTGGCGAATTGGTTGAATTCGGAAAAACCGAAGATATATTCACGAAACCAAAAGATAAAAGAACTGAAGACTACATTACAGGCCGATATGGCTAAGGAGATAAAACCTAATGGAAAGACATTTTGACGAAGAATTGAACGACCTGCGCAGCAGCATCATGAAAATCAGCGACCTTGCCCGCAAGGCGATTACTGAATCCATAGAAGCATTAAAAAACGGCGATAAGACACGTGCCCAAAAAGTTATCGACAACGACCAGGTAATTGATGAGCTTGAACTTGCAATCGACGAAAAATGCATCGATTTACTGGCACGTTATCAGCCGATGGCTGCTGACCTGCGCTTCATCACTACCGGACTGAAACTTAATGCCGAACTGGAACGCATCGCGGATTTGGCGGTTGACGTTGCGCAGCGTGTGCAGATACTGGCAGACAAACCTCTGCTGAAACCGATTATAGACATTCCAAAACTTGGCGAAGTCGCACAAAATATGGTTCATGACGCTATCGAATCGTTTATCGAACGAGATGTTTCAATCGCTCAAAAAGTTGTACAGGCAGACGATGAAGCGGATACATTAAAAGATAAAATCTGCGATGAACTTGTCAATGAGTATATGTCAAAAGACTGCTCTTGCGTAAACCGTGCGGTTCCATTATTATTAGTCGCACGGCATCTTGAGCGTATTTGCGACCACGCCTCGAATATCGCTGAAGATGTTTTTTATATGGTTCAGGGAAAGGTAATCAGGCATCAACATCTGTGATAAATTCAGGGAGGAGCAATGCTGAACGTTTTTTTTAAACTTTCAGAAAAGCAAACGTCTGTACGTACGGAGACAATAGCCGGCGCGACGACATTTCTCACAATGGCATACATTATTTTTGTCAATCCCGCGATTTTATCGCAGGCAGGGATGGACAAAGCATCACTCGTTGCGGTAACCTGCATAGTAACCGCTCTTTCGACAATCGTTACAGGCCTTTTCGCAAATGCCCCTATCGCGATGGCGCCGGGGATGGGGCTTAACGCGTTTTTCGCATACACGCTTGTCATCACGCAGAAAATAAGCTGGCAGACCGCGCTGGGCGTGGTTTTTCTTTCAGGTCTGTTTTTTATGATTCTCACGATTATCGGCCTGCGTAAAAAACTCGTCGAGGCGATTCCAGTATCGCTCATCTCGGCGATATCCGTCGGTATCGGGCTTTTTATCGCTTTCATCGGCTTGCAGAATCTCGGCATTGTCATCGCCCACCCTGCCACTCTTGTTCAGGCTGGAAACTTAAATTCGACAATACTGATTGGCCTGGCGGGTTTAATCGCAATGATTTACCTTGAAATCCGAAAATTTAAAGGCTCACTGCTTGTCGGCATACTCTTTTCAACACTACTGGCGATTTGTTTAAGCAATTATCTTCCGCAGCAGCAAAAAGTACAAATCCCAAATACTATTTTTTCAACAGATATAAGCATCTCCGCGATTGCGTTAAAACTTGACATCATCGGCGCAATTAAATGGAGTTTATTCGGCGCGATTTTTTCGCTGATGTTTATGGATATGTTCGACAGCATCGGCACACTTGTCGCCTGCTGCCATGAAGCGAAAATGGGCGGCGAAAACGGTAAAATTAAGGAACTCGACAGACTATTAACCATCGACGCCGGCGCGACAATGTTCGGCGCTCTGATGGGAACTTCAACGACAACGGCGTATATCGAATCAGCCGCAGGTATCGCCGAGGGCGGCAAAACCGGTCTTACTTCGGTTGTAACCGGAATTTTATTTTTAGCTGCGGCGTTATTCGTACCTCTTGTTGGAATCGTGCCGGCTTACGCGACGGCTCCTGCGCTGATTATGGTCGGCTTTTTTATGATAAGAGAAATCAGAAGAATTGATTTTACGCATGTGGAAACGGCATTTCCCGCATTTATAATTATAATAATGATCGCGTTGAGCTACAGTATAAGCACAGGACTTGCGTTTGGTTTTATATGTTTTTCGCTGCTGAAAATCATCACCGGCAAAGTCAATCAAATTAAGCCGGCGATGTGGCTGATAACAGGGCTTTCAATATTGTACTTCGCGATTCCAGTGCTGGTTAAATATTTTTCACAAACGCCCCAGCCATAAGCGAAATAAAAATCATATAGTCAAGGTCGTTGACGCCATAACGCTCATGGTCAAGCGAATTATCGGCATACAACACACCGTAACATTCCTTGTCGCTCATAATGGGTGCAATAATCGCGGAATTAACCTTGCTGTCGCTTTCTGTTCGCAGCGGCAGACGCGGAATAAGAATATACTGATGATTCTTCAAGGCCTCTTTGACTTTCAATGAAAACGCGAGGTCTTCCAATTTTACAGAAGTACCGCTGATTGACTTTCCTTTAGAAAACTCAACAGCACCCTGCGGGTCTTTTCGCAATCCGACCCAGACGTGAAAAGGATTAAACTGATGAAAGAGTAAATCCACAACCGCTTTGACCATCTCCTGACTGTCGAGGCACTTGCAAATCGTATTCGCGGCGTAAGCGAAATCTTTGCCGCGTTTGGCCTGCATCTTTATCAGCGCCGCATCTGAACTTTCAAGATGACGCACAACAACCTGCGCATCGTGCAAAGTCGCATGCAAAGTATCTTCAAGGCTTATAATCGGAACGCCAGCTTTTTCGCTCTCCTCGATGCGTATCTCGATTTGAAAATCAGCAATTTTCAGAATATCGCCGTCTTTTATTTCGGCTTTCTGAATGATATCTTTGTTGAGATATGTCTTATTGGCTGAATCAAGGTCTTCGGCGACCCATTTGCCATCCGTTGTGGTGTAAATTACGGTATGCTGACGCGAAACAGCCCTGTCCGGCAGAAAAACCTGGCTGCCTATTTGTCTGCCTATGTAAATTGGCCCTTTTGCAAATCGTAGTTCATTGATGATTCTATCCTGGTGTTTTACAGTAAGCCGCATAGTTTAACCTCCACTAATACCAATTGGTATTATTACTCTCGCATCGTGAGGTTCGTAAATTCGCTGCCAGCCCCAAAGGGATGCCAGCACTTCGCTTCAACCGCGGAGGACGACGCGAATAATTTTCAAATCCGTATAAACCATTTGATTTATAACAGACAAACTTGCTTTATACTATCGACACTATCCCCTATTTGTCAACCTCTAATACCAATACCAATAAAAAAGGCAGGATTATAAATTCCTGCCTTTCTAAACTTTTTAATTAAAAAACGCTGTTAAGCCTTTTTGTAGTCTCTTTTCAATGGTTTTTGAACCAGACCCATTTTAATTGCCTTGGCAGAGACTTTAATTCTTGTAGCTTTGCCGTCAACTAAAGCCGTAACTTTGTGGATATTGGCCTTGAATTTGCGTTTTGTTATGCCGGTTGTCTTAACACCGACACCGCCTAAATATTTAGCCTTACCGCGTCTGGATATTGTATTTCCGCTCGTAGTTCTTTTGCCTAATATACTGCATACTCTTGACATAACTCTTTTGCTCCGTTTAAATCAGTCAAATTCAATTCTTATTAGTCCTGTAAGTATAAAGATTTGTTTTGGTTTTGCAAGGGCAAATTTCGCTTTATTCAATTAATAACAACTTGTCAAAAGTCCTTTTTTGGCTTATACTTACGACAGTTTGACATTTAAACACGCTGTACAAATTAGATTTTTATGCAATATATAAGGAATAAACAATGAAATCTAAATTAATAATCGTTGGCGCTGCCGGCCGAATGGGCAAAAGAATAGCGGCTATCGCAGCCGAATCCGGACAATTTGAAATCGTCGGAGCGGTAGATGCCGCCGGGTGCCCAGCTATCGGCACAACTTTAGAACAGACAAATATTAAAATATCCTCTGAATTTCCGCCAAAAGCAGATGTCGTTATAGATTTTTCACTGCCTGTCGCTTTCAAAGGCACAGTCAATTACTGCCTGAAAAATAATTGCGCACTTGTACTGGGCACAACAGGATTGTCCACGGAACAAATCAAAAAAGTCGATGAGGCCGGCAAAAAAATCCCAGTAATACAGGCGACAAATATGAGCGTCGGAATGAATCTGCTGTTCGACATCGTCGGACAAGTTGCCAAAAGGCTCGGCGAAGAATACGATATCGAAATCATAGAGGCACATCACCGTTTCAAAAAAGACGCACCCAGCGGCTCGGCTGTGACTTTGGCAGAAAGAATCGCAGCGGCCACAGCTAAAAAATTTCCGGATTGCCTGGACATGAGCAGAAGCGGAAAAGAATGCCTTCGCAAAAAAGGCACTATCGGTATGCAGGCACTTCGGCTTGGCGATACGGTCGGAGAACATTCTGTAATGTTCGGAACTCTCGGCGAAACGGTAACGATTTCGCACAGCGCTCACAGCAGAGATACTTTCGCGGCAGGAGCCGTAAGAGCGGCAGGCTGGCTTATCGGCAAAAAAGCGGCAAGATATTCGATGGCAGATGTTTTAGGATTGAAGTAATAGAGCCAAAGCAATCTGCGAAGAATTGAAAATGCAGTGAATGAAAATCGAACGCAAAAGCGAACCGCTCTTTTCGTACACATAACCCATCGCTACCGACAAAATAAAAATTGCCGGCAGGTGCATTAAGGGGTGAAGCACGCTGAAAATCGCAGAGACCATAAATATGCTCATCCACGGTTTGTAGCCGAGATTTTCACGGAAATATGTTTGCAGCAGACCACGGAAAACAAGCTCCTCGAAAATCGGTGTAAGGCCGGCGGCGAAAACAATCATTAAAACTCTCAAGCTGATTTGCTTATATTCAAGAAGAACCGCAAGTCCTTCATTTTTTTGCATCTGAAAATCAGAACCGAGAAAATACTCGCCCAGCATAACAACCAAAGCCAGTGAAAGCGTAACGAACGGCCAAACGATTATAAAAACCCCTGTCGATGAGATTAAATCCTGAAAAACATCTTTGGCTCTAATACCAAAACTTTTCAGTCCGTTCACAAAATATTTCTGTGCGGAAAAGATAATAAAAAAGACCGCGACAACCTCCACGGTGAAAAAAAACGAAAACGTGGCGAATTTCTGCCGCCAGTCGGTTAGCTCCGAAGTTAAACTGTCCGCTATGCTCGAACCCAGCGAGGCAAGAGCCAGCCAGCCCAAAAGCACAGCAAACGGGAAATAATACGGCATAAAATTCGGCCTTGGCGGTGCGCTGTCGAGAGATTTTGTCCCCAATGACGTCTCTGCGAGCCATTTTATGATAAATCCGCCGCCAACAAGAAACGTCAGCCACAAAACAATAGAATATATTATCATATTTTAACCCTGCTGTTGCAATAATCCGCATTTTGTATTAGATTATTGCTTTCTTTGCAACATTATAAAGGGATTTAAACTTATGGCTATGGATATCTTTAAAATTACAGGCCCTGTGAGGCTTGACGGAACAATAAACGTTAGCAACTCGAAAAATGCAGCGCTGCCGGTTATGGCGGCGACAATTCTGGCCGGCGGCAAGAACACACTCATCGGCCTGCCGAATCTAAGCGATATCGCCGTGATGGGGCAACTGATGGAATCGCTCGGCTGCAAAAAACAAATCGTAGACGGCAATACCATTTTTGACACAACTGTAATTGACAAACCTTTCGGCGATTATGAAATCGTGCGAAAAATGCGAGCCGGTATCTGCATACTCGGGCCACTGCTTGCCCGATGCGGCAAAGCGGAAATATCTCTGCCGGGCGGCTGCGCTATCGGGTATCGCCCTGTCGATATTCACGTCAGAGGTTTGCAGGAAATGGGCGCTAAAATCGAGCTGAAAAACGGCTACATCGTCGCTCATTCGAACGGCGGACTGAAAGGCGCAAATATTTTTCTCGGCGGTCCGTTCGGGTCGAGCGTTCTGGCGACCGCGAATATATTATCAGCAGCAGTTCTTGCGAAAGGCAAAACCATTATCGAATACGCTGCCTGCGAACCGGAAGTTACAGACCTGGCAAACTGTCTTGTAAAAATGGGAGCTAAAATCACAGGTATTGGTTCGCCTCAATTAATAATCCACGGCGTAAAAGAATTAAAGCCGATAGAATACAAAATTATTCCGGACAGAATCGAAGCGGGCACATTCCTTTGCGCAGCGGCGATTACAAAAGGGAAATTAAAACTTAAAAATTGCCGACTCGACCATCTTTGGGCGGCTGTAAATAAATTAAGAAGTATGAACGTCAAAATCGACGAAACAGAAGATGGCTGCGAAGTTGAGTGCGACAGTCATCTCGAAGCAACTGACCTCACAACGCTTCCGTATCCCGGTTTCCCGACAGATTTGCAGGCACAGTTTATGGCGTGTCTTTGTCTTGCCCGCGGCAACAGCGTTATAACTGAAAAAATATTCGAAGACAGATTTATGCACGTCGCGGAATTGAGCAGAATGTCGGCAAACCTCCGCAAAGAAGGCCCGCACGTAATTATCAGCGGTGTTGAGAAATTAACGGCCGCTCCTGTTATGGCATCGGATTTGAGAGCATCGGCCGCCCTTGTCGTTGCCGCTCTGGCAGCACATGGCGAAACAATCATAAACCGCGTCTACCATATAGACAGAGGTTATGAGAAAATAGAAGAAAAATTAAACGCTTGCGGAGCAAATATTCAGAGACTAAGCGTGTAAATAAAATTGCTTCAACCCAAAAATGGGACCCCGCTTCGCTTATGGGTTTTCGCTGCGCTACAACAGGCACACGGCGTCGCAAAAGCGATCCGCCTTTGAGCCAGTTCCATTTTTTTATCCGGCAAGTCCAAAGAATTTTTCCCAAAGGCCTTTGAAGAAGTTTACCGCCTCAAAATCTCTGGTTGACATACTTAATATATATTGACCATAAGCAATTTGGCCGAGAGCGTAATAACCGTAAGCAAACTGACCGATAGCGACAACGCCAATCGCACCCTGACCAATTGAAAAGAATCCCGCGATACTCAATTGAGCAAGAGCAAACCCCAGTGCAATCGAAAGCTGGCCTATAGCGATAACACCTATTGAAAGCTGACCCAGTGCGAAAACGCCGATAGCTTTTCTGCCGATTGCGATAACGCCTTTAGCCCAGAGTCTTTTGCCGGTTTCCGGGCAAACGCCCATTGTGATGTGGACGAGAGGAAAACTGCCGATTTTCATTTTGGATTTGAAGTCTTTGAAAAGCATCCCGCTTTCGTAGAGATATTTACGAGTTTCGCCCCAGCAACTCTGCGTTATCACATAGTCCGGCTGTTTGTTAAGCAGATTTCCCATAATCGCCTCCGTTAATCAACGACTCTTTTCCTGTAAATTTTAGAATCCAAACTTTTTATGAACGCCGTCCAGTTGGCATCGCCCGGCTCGCTGTCTATTTTGCCTGTAACCTGATTAATCTTAGCGTCGATATTGTCCAAAAAGCCGACAAGGAACGCCTCGGCAGTCATAGGCAGTTTCGGCGAACCAAATTCATACTCGCCGTGATGGGCAAGAATTATATGTTCAAGGCTCTGGAGAATTTCTCTATTAACTTCTTTGCCTGCCGCTTCCATCGCTACGGCTTTTCGCTCCACCATATTCACCGTCATCACAATATGGCCGAGCAGTTGCCCGCTGTCGCTGTAGCCGAATGCCATTTTGTAAGTCAGCTCTTCGGTCTTGCCCATATCGTGCAGGAATATTCCCGCCAGTACAAGGTCGGTTTGAAGCTGCGGATAGCAAGGCATCATAGCTTTTGCGGTATTGAGCATAGTATTGGTATGCTCAAGAAGGCCGCCGATATAACTGTGATGATTCGCGGTTCCGCCCGGCGCGGTGCAGAATTGCTTCATCATTTCTTTATCATTAACAAATTCACCGACGAGGGATTTCAAAAATGGATTTTTAATTTCAGATACGATTTTTACCGTATCGTCCCACATTTGCTTTACATCTTTTTCCGTTCTCGGCAGATAATCATTAATATCCACCTTCTCGGCAGGAACAGCATTTATCCTATCGCCAACGATTTGCATCGCGTTTTGATATATTTCGCTTCTGCCTTTGATGTGCGCGAAGCCCTCTTTGGGCAGTGAGTTGAAAAGCTCTTCGCTTGCCTGCCAGATTCTGCCGTTGACTTTGCCGGTGCGGTCGCTGACGAACATCGCGATGTACAAATCGCCGCGAGTGGTGCTGCGCAAAATCGGCTGACTAATCATATAAACGTCATCAATTGTAGTGCCCGGCTGAAGCTGATTTATGAAAATATGTCCCATTTGGTCATCCTGTAAAAAAAACGTGAAGCGTATCTCGTGAAGCGTATTTCGTCGTTTTATCGCTTCACACTTCACGAATAACGAGATACAATTCTATAAATATAGTTTAATTATAAGGATATGCAAGCAAAAGATATAGAGCAAATCTACAATTTTCGCCTTGATTTTGGACGAGATAAGGTTACTATAAATAAAAATATAGTTACGCAAATTGTTCTTCGAAGAGAAAAATATCAATGATATATGGACTGCAATATCTTGGTCACGAAATATTATTCTGGCCTATTTGTTCCGGAAGAACTCTCTGGCTGGCATCAGATAATTATTTTTTCATTGATAGAAAACTCGTATCAAAATCTGGCGGTTGTTGCTTTCGTAGTGAAGCAAAATCATCACTACAATACGGCGGCACTCAAGTACCAATTCAAATGAAAACAAAAACATCTGGTAAAGGGGGCATTGATTACGAACTTCATATAGGAGAAGATTTGATCGACAGAGGCAATCTAAAATGTTCTTATATGTTTAAGACACCTTTTGATATTGAACAAGCCGCAGCGCAAATATTGGAAAAACCATGGCTAATACATTATGGTGGTATCAACAAACCACAAATATATGAACCACTCGTGTCAAACTTAGACTATTTAATACAGTTCAGCGTACTTTTTAGTTGTTTTATATTTTTTAATATTATCGACAGATTTTATGGTTTCAGATGGGCATCCTTAGTTTTAATTGTTTTTGTGATTATTGGTATCTGCATATCAAGATTACGAAACAGACAAAAAATTGCTAAATTTAAAAAAATGAATCAAAATACTCCAGAGTAAAAATTGAAGCATCAATAATCAACAAAAAGCCATTAACTTTAAGACTTGACTAATCGGGGCAAAATCGTTACCTTTCTGGGGTTTTAGACGCGGATTAACGCCGATACGTTTAGACACGGATTAACACTGTAATATAAAAAAAGTACACCTCTGTGTCCTCTGTGTTCTCTGTGGCTATATATAAAAAAATTAACTCTATGGCAAATTTTTAGAAAGGAATAAAGAAAATGTTTACAACAATTATTGACATTAGGGCAAGAGAAATACTCGACTCACGAGGCAATCCGACCGTTGAAGTCGATGTAACGCTCGACGACGGCGCATTCGGCAGAGCAGCTGTTCCATCAGGAGCAAGCACAGGCGCTCACGAAGCAGTCGAACTCCGTGATACAAACGCTAAACGCTATATGGGCAAAGGCACATTAACGGCTGTAAAGAACGTCAACGAAAAAATCGCACCGGAAATTATCGGTATGGACGCTCTTGCACAGGAAGCAGTCGATAAAGCCATGATTGAACTCGACGGCACAAAGAACAAAGGCAAATTCGGCGCAAACGCAATCCTCGGCGTATCGCTGGCAGTCGCTAAAGCCGCTGCGTTTTCAGTCGGTCTTCCGCTGTACAGATACCTCGGCGGATGCAACGCAAATGTTCTGCCGGTTCCTATGATGAACATCCTCAACGGCGGAAAACACGCTGACAACAATGTCGATTTCCAGGAATTTATGGTTATGCCAATCGGCGCTGAAAACTTCCCGGAAGCATTGAGAATGGGAACTGAAGTTTTCCACACCCTGAAGAAAGTTCTGAAGGACAAAGGCTATAACACATCTGTCGGCGATGAAGGCGGTTTCGCACCATCTCTGAAATCAAACGAAGAGGCTCTGGATGTAATCCTCGACGCAATCAAAAAGGCAGGCTACAAGGCAGGCAAACAAATCGCTATCGCTCTTGACCCTGCTTCAACTGAAATGTTCAATGAAAAAACAAAGAAATACAGCTTCTTCAAATCAGACCCCAAGAACGCTGTTTCATCAGACGCAATGATTAAGCACTGGACCAAGTGGGTTGAAAACTATCCAATCGTCAGCATCGAAGACGGTCTTGCTGAAGACGACTGGGACGGCTGGAAAAAGCTCACAAGCGAAATCGGCAGCAAATGCCAGCTCGTCGGCGATGATTTGTTCGTAACAAATTCCGAAAGACTCGCAAAAGGCATCAAACTCGGCGCTGCAAATTCAATTCTGATTAAAGTAAACCAGATTGGTACTTTGACAGAAACTATCGAAGCCATCAACCTGGCAAAGAGAAGTGGCTACACTGCGGTTATGAGCCACAGAAGCGGCGAAACAGAAGACACCACAATCGCTGATTTGGCAGTTGCTATGGGCGTCGGCCAGATTAAGACCGGCTCGGCATGCAGAACCGACAGAATCTGCAAGTACAACCAGTTACTCCGAATTCACGAAGAACTCGGCGATGCAGCACAGTACGGCTCATTCCTGTTTGAATAAATAAAACTATTTAAAGCAAGGCAATATGAAATTGCCAATAATGATTTTGATTGCAGCATTGGGTTCGGTCTGTTTGGCTGAACCTAATGCCGCACCTGATAAATTAGAGCCCGGCAAAGAGGTGAGGCTCGGTTCAATAGCGGGTGAAATCCTCGTTTATGTACCAACCGATTACAACGAAACCTGTAACTGGCCGGTGGTATTTTATTATCATGGTCAGGGGCAAACGCTTTCGACAGACTGGCTTCAAACCGCAACAGGACGCAAAGGCTTTGTTATTGTAAGCATAGAATTCGCTCCTGTGCCATCTGAACGTATGACTGCAACTCAATACAGGATTTATGTTGAGCAGGAAATGAAAAATATTGGCGCGGTCAGGCACATGCTGCAGGGGAAACTCAAGATAGACCCAAAAATGACAATTCTTGCAGGCGTCAGCAAAGGCGGCTGGCTTGTATCAAGTATTATTGACTATCGACCCCAAATCGGAGCCGGGGCACTGATAGCTTGTGCCGGAGTTAGAAATGGCATACTTCAGAAAACTTTCCCATTAACAAACAGATACATCTTTATAGGAGCAGGTGAAACAGACCAAAATCTTAATGCCGCAAAAAAAGCTTCAACATATTTTCAAGGCAGAGGAGCCAATGTTGTATTCGAAGCATGGAAGGGTTTAGGACATGAGATAAACCCAAATTCACAGGTAATGCAAAAATGGTTTTCAGATTTTCGTAACAATCTCAATCGTCCCGCCTCAAAAACACCGCCGGCCGGTGAAGCAACAAAATAATGCCGCAGCGAGTGGTCGCTGATATGCGCTACGCATAACCTTCTGAAGTTGTGGCGAAGCGGAAAAGTCTGCTGGAATTGATAGAAAGGTTGTTTGTCGGCAAATTAGTCGGGGATGAAATCCGTCCAGCCGAAAGTAAGTGAATGTTATAGTTAAAATTTGAATAATAGTAGGTAATGTCAGAAAAAATGAGCCGTCCTGCTCACACAGCCATCGAATCCAACGGTTGGATTTGAAAACATTGTGCAACAGGCTCCTGACAAAATTTTATTTGCTTACCTTCAAAACTGAATTAAGTCCGCCATACGGATTCGGTTCTGTATCGGGATTATGCGGGTCGTGCTGCCAATGGCCGTCAACAACGAAACGATACCTGTAACTGCCGGGCGTAAGAGGCAGCTCTATCTGCCAATCACCTTTGTCGTCTATTTTCTTCATCGGCGCAAGCTGCGGCTGCCAGCCGTTGAAATCACCTGCGACACAAACCGTCGAAGCTGAAGGATAAAACGCGGTAAAAACAACCCCGCCCCTGACTTTACTGATACCGTAAAGTTTTTTAATTTCCTTCGTAATTACACTTCGTGTCTTCGCCGCAACTCTCCTGATGTCCTTGACTGTTTTCATTTTCTAACTCCCTTCAGATACCAATTGATATAATTGCTCACGCGTCGCACAGTTTGCAAAATTCTATACCAGCTTCGCTTTACCCGCGGATAACGGTAAGAATTTTATTCAGAATCCGTCTGAATATACGTCCTTTCCCTATTCGTACGCAGCGATCGCTGTTTTACTATACTCTTAATCTTCACCGGCTGCACAGTCGCAGTTTCGACAGGTGTAACTTTCGAGCTGCGGGAACTTAAATCTTCCATAACGTTCATAAAATTAATATACGAATCATACGGCGTATCATAAGGATTGAAATACTTATGAACATCGCCATCCGAAAACCATTTTGTGCACATATAATAAAAATGGTCGGATGTCTGAAGCCTTCGCCAGTCAGAAATAATTTTTTCGTCGCGTGTGCCCTTTACGGCCTTTTCAAGTTTGTACAATTCAGTCAGCGCGTTTTGCTGCATAGGATTTCCAAGCCACGCGGACAAATCACGTTCGATATCCGCCCAGCTTATCGTATAAGGTATGTCAAGCGGTTCGCAAGCCGAATACGCAGCGGCAGTTTCCGAGACAGTTTTAAAACTGTTGTCCGGATGCCTCAATATTTCTCCCGGCAAATGACGCATAAAATTGAATATGCCCGTATCCTCCCACTGATGCTCGCCAAAGGTTTCATAATCCATAAAAAGATTGACAGTGTAGCCGCAGCCGTTAACCGCGTTTACCCACTTAGTGAATTTTGTCGCATCCAAAGGCCATTCTTTCCAGCCTCTGTTCGAGAAACGAAACGCGATGTCGTCGCTCAAGCTGTAATTCTTCAGCAGCAGTTTCAAATTAGGACACCGCAGCGGCTGGTAAACAAAATTCGGACTCTTATAGCCGAGTATATGATCCGCACCCTCGGCTAAAATCGCGTCGAATCTTCCTGTGCTTTCTATCAGCTCTGCTATCTGGTTATTGTACACCAGTTCGGTATTACGGAATACACGCGGGGTTTGGCCGAAATGCTTCTGTATCGCCTGCGTATGCAAATCTATCTGTTCAAGAAATTCCTTGTGTGAATAGAGCGAACTTAAACTGTGATAGTATGTTTCAGCAAGAAACTCTACACAGCCTGTCGCGGCAAGCTCTTTAAAACTCTCAAGAACATCGCCGGCGTAAGCCTCCATCTGATCAAGCACTACGCCCGTGATACTGTATGATATCCTGAATTTGCCCTCGTACTTTTTTATAAGTTCAAGCATCAGCCGATTGGTCGGCAAATAGCATTTATCCGCTACTTTACGGCAAATCTGATGATTCTTGGAATCGTCAAAGTAATGACTGTCCGTGTCGAAAATCGTGTAATTCCTCAACCTGTATGGCTGATGGACCTGAAAATAAAAACATACCGACGCCATATTCCATCCTATATAAAAAATCAAATATCAAAAGTATTGATTCGGCTGGAACGCCGAAACTATTTTTATATATAAAAAAATAAAATACCATCACGACGAAGTCGGGATTCAGTAACTAACGACTAAAAACTAACAACTAACGACTCTCAAACCGGCCTTGGGGCAGTTTGAGTAATATCTATGCACAGGCAAGAACCTGTTTGTAAATTTTATTCACTTTAGCAGCAGACGATTCCCATTTAAAACTCCCAGCCTCATAAAAGCCGTTTTCCGACAGCATTGTCCGAAGCGGGCTATGCTTGAGTACCGCTGCGATTTTATTTGCCATCTGGTTAACATCCCAGAAATCAACCTTTAACGCATTTTGCAATGTTTCCGCTACACCGCTCTGTTTGCTTATCAGAATCGGCACATTATTCTTCATAGCCTCCAACGCGGCAATTCCGAAAGGCTCTGACACCGAAGGCATCACGAACAAATCAGCCATCTGATATATCCTGTTGACGTTTGCGCCTCTTAAAAATTTCGTGAAGAAAACCTTATGGCCAATGCCAAGATACGCGGCGTATTCTATCATTCTTCGCGTCATATCGCCATCGCCGGCCATAACAAATTTCACATTGCTCATTTTTTCCAGAACTTTTTTGGCGGCGGCAATAAAATAATCCGGGCCTTTCTGGAAAGTAATTCGGCCAAGAAACAAAACCACTTTGTCCCTCTTGTCAGCGAGTTCCCGCCTTGTGCCATTGTCCTCGACACCGTTGTAAACAACATCCACCTTTTCAGACGATATGCCGTAGCGGTTAATTACAATATTCTTCGTGTAATTGCTGACGGCGATAATTTTATCAGCGTTGTGCATACCATAACGCTCGATATCATAAATCTCCTGGTTGATATTTTCTCCGCTGCGGTCAAATTCGGTCGAATGAACGTGAACAATAACCGGTTTACCGCTCAATTTCGCAACGCTTATCGCCGCCGGATATGTCATCCAGTCGTGTGCGTGAATAACGTCAAAATCTTCAGTAGAAGCTATATCGGTCGCGTTTTCTTCAAATTTATGAACGTCTTCAAAGATGTTGGTTCCATAATGCTGCTGCTGTGTCGACTGACTGAACTGCCAGGCACTTGCGCCGACCTGTGTACGACTTAAACTGCCCACTTTAACACTGGCAGGCATATATGGCTTCAAAGTTGACTTAATAGTCCTGAAACGAATATTTTTGAATTCGCCTGGAAGTAAATAACCCTGCGCAGCGAGAATTTCCATAAAATCACAGCCCGCATCGTTGCCAGTCGGCAGAACGAACGTGATTTCAGTGCCCTGACTGCTTAGCGCCTTTGTAAGGCCATAGCAGGCAGTGCCTAAACCTCCGCTTATAAACGGAGGAAATTCCCAACCTAACATAAAAACTTTCATAATGAGACCGCTTATCCTAATTTGTATATATACGCTGAAGGGATACGAGATGTTTTCAATTGCAAATAATAATTCCCTTCGAAGCAATCTCTGAACCCAATGTTGAGACCACTTTAAATATCGCAATTGTTCAATTGTACCTTTTAATCACTCCTTTAATTAATGAGACTCCGCTGATGTCAGCCCCTCTCTTATAGCATACTTTGTAAGATTTGCAATACTGTCAATTTCAAGTTTGTGCATAATTCTTGTGCGATGCCCCTCAACCGTTTTGGGGCTGACGTGCAGCATTCTGGCAATTTGCTTTGTTATCATACCCTCGGTGATAAGCTGCAAAACTTCGCGTTCCCTGCTTGAAAGCACAGCAAATGCGTCATACCCATCGGTTCGGCTCTGATGAACCATATAATTATCAACAACGACGCCTGAAATAGATGGGCTAAGATATGTCATATTCCGTATAACAACACGGATTGCGTTTATCAGCTCTGCATACTCACAATCCTTTAGCAGATAACCCATTGCGCCTGTTTTAAACATCTCGTGGATAAATTTTTTGTTGGAATGCATCGATAACGCGACAATTTTTACCTGCGGATTCACTTTCAGGATTTGTCGTGTCGCCTCAATGCCGTTCAATTCGGGCATTGCTATGTCCATAATCATAATATCCGGAGTCAACTCCTGTGCAAGTTTAACAGCCTGGTAACCAGTTTCCGCCTGACCCACAATCTCCATATCCTCTTCGCAACTAAGTGCCTGACTTAGACCATGCCGAAGAATCTTGTGGTCGTCAGCCAACACAATCCTAATTGACATTATTCTACTCCTTTTTACTGCTTTCCGTCCCCAAGGGTACACTTAATGTAACGGTAGTACCTTTACCTTTAATCGACTTAATTTTAAATTTACCGCCAATCGCCTCGAGTCGTTCCCTGATGCTGAACAGACCAAAACCTGCTTTGCCCTGTGCGTTGATTTCTTTTAAGTTGAAGCCAAATCCATCGTCTCTCACATCTATCCGCAAGCCATTATAAGAGCCTTTCAAAGTAATAGCAACATTTTTAGCCTGACTATGTTTAATAATATTTGTCATTAACTCACGGACAGACCTATAGAGCAGCACTTTAATCTGTTCGGGTATCTGAATTTCCTTATTGTCTGATTTGAATTTGAATTTAAAAATTCCTCTTTTTGCGAAATCTTCGCCAAGCTCCTCTATAGCGGCCGGGAGCCCTAACGTATATAGCGAAGCAGGACTTAAATCAAAAGTCAGAGTTCTTGTCTGCTCAACGGCCTCTTTTATCATACCCCAAACCTCTATCAGCGAAGGCTTAATTGACTCCGGAGCGTTTAACACCAAAACGCCAAGCTCTTTTTTGGAGAAAGCTAAAAGCTGACCAATCGAATCGTGAAGCTGCGTCGCAACCTGACGGCGTTCACGCTCCTCAACGAACATAATTTCAGACGATAAAAAACGAAGCTTTTCCTGATGCTCCATAAATTGCTTTTCGATTTCTTTTCTTTTGGTTATTTCCTTCTGTAAAACAGCGACCATGTTCTCAAGCTGACTGGTACGGTCTTTGACGCGTAATTCAAGCACCGTATTTATTGAGCGAAGTTCCTGCTGACTCAAATGCAGCGATTTTTCAACCGCTTTTCTTTCAATCGAGTATTTTATCGCGCGAACAACAGTCTGCCCGTCAGCCTGTCCTTTAACGAGATAATCTTCTGCGCCGAGCCGAACTGCTTTAACGCCCGTTGTCTCATCTTCTATGCCCGTGAGGACAACTATCGGCAGTTGAGGAAATTCCTGTCTTGTCTTTTTTACGGTGTCCAACCCGCTGCTGTCGGGCAGCGATAAATCAAGCAATACCGCATCTACACAATTATGCATAAGCAAACGGAAGGCTTCTCTCAAAGAACTTGCCATGCTCAAAGAAATATTTTTCCTGGTTAGCTTAACGCGCTCTTTGAGCAACAGCGCATCAGACGCGCTATCCTCCACCAGCAGTACTTGCAGCATTTTGTTGTCATCCATTTAATTCATTACTACTTCCTCGGCGGCAGTGTCGCGACTTCGAGCCAAAAATGCTCAATAGACTTAATAACCTCGATGAAGCGTTTGAAATCCACCGGCTTTGCGATATAACAATTGGCCAGAAGTTCATACGACCTGAAAACATCCTCATCCGCACTTGAAGTTGTCAGCACAATTACCGGAATAACCTTAAGCACAGGGTCGCTTTTTAACTGCACAAGCACTTCCCTGCCGTCTTTTCTGGGCATATTTAAGTCCAGAAGAATAAGGTCGGGCCTCGGCGCGTTTTTATACATGCCCTGCCGCCTTAAATACGCCATCGCTTCGACACCATCCTCGACACTAAAAAGTCTGTTAGGTATTTTTCCGGCCTTGAGAGCTTCGACAGTCAACGCAGTATCGCTGGGGCTGTCTTCAATAAGCAGAATTTCAATAGGACAGGTTGCTACGTTACCATTCATATCAGCTTACTCCTATCTCTGGAACTGTAAAATAGAAAGTCGAACCCTGTCCCGGCTGGGATTCGACCCAAATTTTACCTCCGTGACGCTCGACAATTTTCTTACATATCGACAAACCAATACCTGTTCCCGGATACTTTTCGCGTGTATGAAGTCTTTGAAAAATTAAAAAAATACGTTCCGAATATTCCTGCTCAATGCCAATGCCATTGTCCCTCACCGAGAATTGCCAAAAACCATCATTCTTTTCGGCAGTAATATGAACGTGAGGATTCTTATCACTTTTAAATTTAATAGCATTGCCAATAAGATTCTGAAAAAGCTGCATAAACTGCACTTCGTCTATTTTAACTGTCGGCAAATCACCCGCAGTAATCTTAGCGCCAGATTCATCAATAGCAATTTTCAAATGCTCCATCGCGTATTTTAGCGGTCTTTCAGCATCAATCATCGCCGGTGCTTTAGAGTGCGATCCAACACGTGAATACTCAAGAAGCCCCTGAATAAGCGATTGCATCCTGTGAGCTCCACCAACCGCGAAATTCATATATTTCAAACTTTCTTCTTCAAGAGAATCTGCAAGCCTGCTTTTTAAAAGTTCCATAAATCCCGCGACAGCCCGAAGCGGCTCCTGCAAATCGTGACTTGCGACATAAGCAAACTGCTCCAGTTCCTTGTTCGACCGTGCCAGTTCCTGCGTACGTAATTCAACCTTCTCCTCAAGATGCCGGCGATATTCATCAAGCTCTGCCTCTGCGTTAAATCTGTGAACGGCTTCGCCGAGCATCACAGAAATCGTTATTTCGACAAATTCTATTTTCGATAAAGGAACCATATCTTTTTTCAAATCGGCTATACGAATCACGCCAAGAACTTCTTTCCGGTAATGAATGGGTATAACCGCCAAAGACCGGAATCCCCATTTTATACAGGTTCCGCGATATTGTTTTCGTTCCTCTGCCGAGAGAGATTCCAGGAACGCTTCTGTATCGTTACAGAAAAAGGAATCACCCGCAGTCCTGTACTTTTTCTCATGGTCTGTAAGTTTCTTCGTAATCGCCCGCGTACACACACAGTTGTCTTTATGTGCGTGCAGCAAATTTCCCAATTTAATAAAATCCTTATCAAACCAGACGTAAGATTCATAAGGAATATTTCCATTCCCATCGTTAAGGCGGATTCCTGCGAATTCACATCCGCTCCACTGACGAAGCATTTCAATCGTTGAATCAAGATACTCTTTGCGGGTACTTTTTTTTGCGAATAATTCAAGCATCGCGTTTGTGAAGTTTTGCATGTCTTCAGCGGCTTTCCGCTTTGTAATATCGCGCGCGGAAGCAAAAACTCCCTGTACATTGCCGGCTTCGTCTTTATACAACGTAGCATTACACAGCATACGCATTATTTCCCCGGATTTAAGCCGGATATCGAGCGGATAATCCTGTACCTGACCTTCTGACATCACTAACTCACAGCCCTGCTTTGCTTTTTTAGGCTCGGTAAAATGTTGTGAAAAATCGCTGCCGATAAGTTCATCCCGCCCGATACCAGTCGCATTTTCAGCGGATTTGTTTACATCGGTAACTTTCCCATTCAAATCGACTATAAACATCGGGTCAGCATTGGCCTCGAGCAGGCCGCGTATATACAAAGAACTTGACTTAAGCGATTTCAAAGCCTGCTTGTGCGCACTGACATCAAGACCAATTTCCATAATCAAAGGAGAGCCGTCAGAATCCTTGAAAGGATAATCATATATATCGTAACTACTGCCGTCAGGACTTGTCCACTCCCAAAATACGGGCTTATTTGTTTTCAAAACATTAAATGTTTGGCAATTTTCACACAGTTCGGTTCGTCCAAAAATAAGTTCATAGCATTTTTTTCCGTTATGTTTGCCAAAACGCTCTTCAAAAAAATTGTTCGCATATACGATATGGCAATCAGGCGTAAGCAGTACCGCATGAACCGGCAGCATATCGAGCACATCTTCAAACCGCTTGCGTTCGGCTCGGACTTTTTCCTGGGCATACGTGCGAAGATGAATTTCCTCTTCGAGTTTTTTCACAGTCTCTGCAAGTGCAGCAGTTCTTTCCACGACCCGTTTTTCAAGTTCATCGCGAGACTGGCGCAGTTCCAGTTCCGCCTTCTTGCTTTCAGTTATATCACAAGCATAAGCTGCAACGGCAGTCACCCGATCATGCGCATCTTTCACGGGATATAAACTCACCTTATAAACCACATCATCAATTAGATCTTCAAACTCCACCACTTTTCCAGACTCAACGGCTTTTTTGAAATACGACATACGCACTTTGTGAACTTCCGGCGGAGTAAAATCACCCAGATACCTGCCAATCACATCCTGATTTCCAAAACGCTCAATAGCGGTTTGGTTCCCCATAATCGCCACACCGTCAGGAGCCAGGAGCCAGATCGACTCCTTAGTCGCGTCCATAATTGTCCGAAGTTTGGCTTCATTTACTCGCAGAGTTTCCTGTGCCTTTCTTTGCTCCTCTAAAACATTTGCAAGTTTAATGTTGGTATAACTTAGCTGCGAAATATTGTGCGCAAAATCGATAAAAAATTGTTTCGCGGCATCCAAAGTATCTCTGTTTATTCGCGGCACTTTTCCAATAGCCGCAATATATTCCTCTTCGCCAAAACAATAAGTTTGCGCCTGCCTGCGAAATAATTCATAATCGAGATGTTCATCCTCAAAGAAAAACTGCCCGATAAAAATATGACCCATGTGCATGTCGCCGACATAAATAGGCGAGGCCATATCCCACATATTGTTTTTGCATTTGTAAAGTTTGAAATGCCCTTTTGGAATGTCTTTGGCAAGCTGCGTGTCACTTTCGAGACAATGCTTGCATGACACTGGATTTACGCGGTGAAATTTTGTGCAGACATCCTGCCAGCCGACACCGACAAGCACTTTGCCCTTCAGGTCTACAATAGCCATCGCAATATGGGCGAGCTTATAAAAGCTGTCCATCATTTCCTGAATCCTGGAGACGTCGATTACATCCCCAAGCTCCAATGCGATACCAATGTCCGGCATATTCGTCCTCACTATCCCACAGAAAGACCAAAGTTTATAAGAATCATTTTAAAACCTGCGATACCAGTGTATCCTGATGTATTCCATTCTTCCTCTACGGTCTGCCCGACAGTGTTGTGTGCAGATTATAACATTTTTATTGTACATTTCAAACAAAAACCTAAAACGCAAACAATTTCCCCTGCATTAAAACCCCTATATTAACTTATCTTGAAAATTATAAAAAAAACATTTGATAACGCTTCAACAATCTTTTAAATATGCTTCTGTAATAATAGGAGTTCTCTCTGCTTGTTGTCCAAATAAACTTTCTATTGGCTGTTTCGTATGTAGTTCAATAACAGGATGTGTTTTATGGATAGATATGTTTGTATCCACGGTCATTTCTACCAGCCGCCGAGGGAAAACCCCTGGCTGGAAGACGTTGAACTTCAGGACAGCGCTTATCCTTACCACGACTGGAACACTAAAATCACAGAAGAATGTTACCGCCAAAATGCGGCTTCGCGAATTTTAAGTCCTGAACGCAAAATTATAAACATCGTAAATAACTATTCGAAAATGAGTTTTAATTTCGGACCGACGCTGATGATTTGGCTCGAAAAACACGCGACTGATGTTTACGAAAGTATCCTTGAAGCAGACAGGCAAAGCCAAAAGAATTTTTCCGGTCACGGCGCAGCAATTGCGCAGGCATACAATCATATGATAATGCCATTGGCCAACAGACGGGATAAAATAACACAGATTATCTGGGGGCTGGCAGATTTCGAAAAACGATTCGAACGCAAAGCCGAGGGTATGTGGCTTCCCGAAACGGCTGTCGATAATGAGACGCTAGACATTATGGCCGAATACGGCGTCAAATTTACAATACTTTCGCCAACACAGGCCAAACGAATCCGCAAGATTGGTGATAACAACTGGTATAATATAAACCGAGATCAGATTGATATAACACAGCCTTATTTGTGTAAACTGCCGTCAGGGCGAACAATTAATTTATTCTTCTACCATGGGCCAATTGCCAATGACGCCGCGGAAGGAAGAAT
The DNA here is from genome assembly GCA_021371795.1 of Planctomycetaceae bacterium. Taxonomy (NCBI): domain Bacteria; kingdom Pseudomonadati; phylum Planctomycetota; class Planctomycetia; order Planctomycetales; family Planctomycetaceae; species Planctomycetaceae bacterium. The sequence goes on from JAJFVK010000013.1 coordinate 169,387, forward strand.
ACTCCAGCACGGCGATGTATTAGCTGATAAACTTTTGTGGCTTTTAGAAGACCATGGCGAAAAGGCCAAACTGTCGCATATCGCTCTCGACGGCGAAACCTTCGGCCATCATCACAGATTCACCGATATGGCATTGGCATACTGTATGCACTATATTGAGGCAAAAAAATCAGCCCAAATAACCGTTTACGGCGAGTATCTTGAAAAATTTCCGCCGACCTATGAAGCGGAGATTAATGAAAACAGTTCGTGGAGCTGTATCCACGGCATCGAACGATGGCGCAGCAATTGCGGATGCAACGGCGGTAGATTCCCTTCCGGTAAACAACAATGGCGACAGCCTTTGCGTGAAGCGATGGATTGGCTGCGGGACCAGCTTGTACCTGTTTATGAAAAAGAAATGGCAAAGTACGCAAACTACCCATGGCAGGCGAGAAATGAATATATAAATGTAATTAGCAACAGGCAGCCGGAAAATGTCAATGCGTTTTTAAAACAAATCGCCGGCAGAGAACTGGCAGACGATGAAAAAATCAGGGCGATGAAACTTCTTGAACTGCAAAGAAACGCGATGCTGATGTATACAAGTTGCGGCTGGTTTTTCGACGATATCGCGGGAATTGAAACTGTACAAATAATGCTGTACGCTTCGAGAGTGATTCAGCTCGCCAAAGAAATATTCGAAAAAGATTTAGAGCCGGAATACGAAAATATTCTTGAAAAAGCACAATGCAATTTGAAAGAATACGATAATGGCAAAAAAGTTTATGGAAATATTGTCAAAAATTACGTTATTGATTTAAACAGGGTCGGCGCTCATCTGGCGTCAGTTTTAGTTTTCGAGAAATGCGATAAAATCAGAGAAATCTTTTGTTATTCCACGAAAATTGAATCATACGAACGAATCGAAGAAGGAATTCAGGTACTGGCTGTCGGGCAGGCCACAATCCAATCCAATATAGTTCTCGACAAACATCTAATCGATTTCGCGGTACTGCATTTCGGAGACCATAACCTGAACTGTGCAGTAAATACGCGTTCGTCTGGCGCAGAGTTTAATAAAATGAAAGAAGATTTGAAAAAGTCCTTCGCCAATGGCGATACAGCCGAAGTTATGCGAGTTATGAGCGTATTCTTTAAAGGCAATAATTATTCACTGTGGCATTTGTTCAAAGACCAGCAGCGGCGGGTAATCAATGAACTGCTGACATCCGCATCAGAAGAAATCGAGGCGATTTTAAGAGGTATTTATGAACGTAATTATACGATTATGCATATGATGCGGAAGATGCGTATGCCGTTGCCAAGCGCACTTTGCGACCCCGCGGAGTTTATTATCAATAAAGACATCTGCGATGAAATTCGCTCCGAGGAAATCAATGTCAAACGACTTGGAAAATTAATCGACGACGTTATTAAACTGTCGCTGCAAATTGATACGCAAACCCTGCGATATGAAACAAGCCGGAAAATCAATTACCTTATGGGCAAACTTAAAAATTCGCCAGACGATATAAAACTGATGGAAACAATAGCCAACACCTTGGGCATCATAATGAACATTGTGCCGGAACTTGATTTGCAGACCTCGCAGAATATTCTCTACGGTATAACAAAAACACAATATACTGATATAAAGCAGAAATGCCAGGCAGCGGACAAAACAGCGAAAGACTGGTGCGGGCATTTTCAAAAGCTGGCAAATTATCTCGGCGTTAAAGTTGATTGATAGCAGTTTTAGGGCACCTCTAAAAATGCATAAATCAGAGCCGCGAGCGTTGGAGCATTGCGCAAACCCTGTAAGGGGAGACCCCGCGATGGGGTTAGCGACGGGTAAACAATTCGTTAAAAAATCCGCATGTTTTCAAAACACCGATTTTTAATTTTTATTATTTCTGACGATTTTAATGTTGTTTTATATTAATTTAGTTTATTTCAGTGTGTTTTACTGTCATTTAATGATTTTTTTTATTCGCGAAACTTGTCGAAGCGTAGCGAAGATCCCGCAAAGCGGGACAACTTGCGCAAATTTAAAGTAAAAACGCGCAATTTCTATTTGCTACTGGCTACTGACTACTACTAATAGTGTGTTTGAAATTTTGCGCACGTGGAAACCTGCGCGAAATTTGCGATTTTTCAAAAATTTTGATTTTTCAGAATGATTTTGATGTGTTTTTTGGCGTTTTGCCGAATACGTGCGCATTTTAAACAGTGTTTTTGACAAAAAACATGAAAAATGAAAATCTCGCTAATTGTTTTGGCGGTATGGGGTTGTATTAAAAATGAGACAAAACGTGCGCATTCTGATTTTGCCCTAAAACGCTCATAAGTCTTTTATTTTAATAGATTATGCTGTAACAGACTTGCTTATCTATGCCGCATAGTGCAGCATGCTCAAACTATGCCTGCGAAGTTTTTTGGCGACGGATTTAGAGTTGGCGACATACTTATCTAATTCGTTCCAAAATTTTCTGCTGTGGTTTTTAATTTTTGTATGAACTAACTCGTGCAGCAGAACATAATCCTGCAATTCTTCAGGCAGCCTGACAAGATTTATATTCAGATTAATATTATTACTGCCGCTACAGCTGCCCCAGCGGGTTTTCTGATTCCGGACGGAAACCTTATTGTATGTGAAGCTATATTTATCCGCCAAAAACTTCAATTGAGATGTCAGGAAAATTTTGGCCTGTGTCTTATTTATTTTCGGCAAATCTATTTTCGCCGGCGTTTGCTTTTCGATTTCCTTCATTTTCAAAATTGCTTTTTTTACCCATTCGATATTCGAATAGAGAAACTCCTGCGCTTTTCCCTGCGATACCCTTGCCGGGAAAGTTACCCTTATCGGCTTGAAAGGCTTTATGGAAACAGTCAATCGCCTTGCACGAAAAGATTTATTAAAAACGACCGGCGTCTCCAGACCTGTTATATATTCCATTAATATAATCCCGTTAAAACCTGTTTTTCGACATTTTACATCAAATTAGCAATTCCGCAAGCCGAACGAATAAATTTAACAAAATTCTAACTTGCTAATTATAACTTTGTTTCGTACAGTATAAAAGAGCGGAATAAGCCCTTGCGATGGACGTTCGCCAATTCAGGCTGCCGGAAGCTTCCGGCTTGGCGTTACGCCGGCATCGCAGGCAGGCCGCTTTTTTTTGCGCTGTAAAAAAATCCCCACATATTAATTAATCAACCTTTTAAATTCCGTAATTTTTCAGGCCTCGCCAATACTGGTAAAGGTATTTTTATCAGACCATTTTAAACCTCAAAATTCCTGTAAATTCCGGTACTTTCCGATATTAACGCAATACTAAAATGGGTCGAAATAGGAACAACGGACATGAGAAATAGAATCATGAAAGTTCATAAAATATGGGAAATCACAGCAGCTTGATTATTAACTATGTCACAAAAAATCATTTACAAGTATCCGATAGCTCAAACTGTTATTCGTAAAACTGTTAGCCCTGTCAGGTAAAAGTTAAGAGACGGTTTGTGCTATTTATTTAATTTGCTGGAACGTTTTCGGCATTGATTAACTGTTTGTTTTGAAGGGGAATAAAATGGCAAATATTGCAGCTCAAGCAGAGCAGTCGCACAAGGCTCTGCAGGACAAAGAAGGTAAATACCTTACCTTCGCACTGGGCAGCGAAGAATACGGCCTGGAAATCCTGAAAGTCCGTGAAATCATCGGATATATGGATATTACAGCCGTCCCTCAAACACCTTCTTATGTGAAAGGTGTCATCAATCTGCGCGGACAGGTCATCCCTGTCGTTGATTTACGCACAAAGTTCGGAATGGAAACCGCACAAGTAACGGAAGAAACTTGTATTATCGTCGTCGAAATACATCAGGATGGACGTAAATTCAGTACCGGTATTGTAGTTGACCATGTCCAGGAAGTGCTTGATATAGATGGTGAAAACATCGAAGAAGCACCACAATTCGGCGTTTCAGTCAACACTGATTTCATTCTCGGCATTGGCAAAGTCGGCGAATCTGTAAAGATTCTCTTAGACATTGACAAAGTACTGGGCAGTAGTGAGCTTGAAGGTATCGGACAAGCATAGCAAAAAGTGTTCTGTAAAAAGTATCCAAAGTAAGTATCCAATTTTTTGGCAAAAAGTATTTTAAGGAGACTAAAAATGTTTAAAAATATGAAACTCGCGACCAAAATGTCGCTTGGATTCGGAGTATTAGTTTTCATCGCAGGCCTATTAGGTTATGTCGGTTGGATGGGACTAACAAGTGTATCTGAAAAGACGGATATTCTCGTCCAGGGCAACAGTTGCCAGCAGCTATTAGACCTTTGCGCAAAAATTCGCAGAGATTTCACAATTAATGGCTTTGCAAAAGATGAAAAAACCGGAAAAACAGCCGCAGACAAATGGTTCGACGCCTATGAGCAGTTTACAAAAGAGATTAACACTCTGACAAACATTAAAGGCTTGAATTCCACTAATAAGGAACTGGCAAGCAGTACTTTCAGCAAATCCAAAGGCTATAAAGACGCTTTCGAGGGCCAGGTAGAAGCTCAAAAAATGAAAGACGACGCCTTTGCTGAATGGGGCAAAGTCGGCAATGAAATCACTAAAGAAATCGCAGATACAAAAACTAAAGTCATTGACCCTGCAAGAAACGCCGCTCAAGAAGCAAAAGATACAAATGCCATGATTAAATGGGCAAAAGTTGATGATAAACTTAATGCCGGAATCGTAGCTAATTTCCTGCTCTTGAGAGTTCAGGCAGTCTATTTGGTTGCAAAAAATACTGACACTCAATACAACAATTACGTCACGCAGCTTAATGTTTGCAAACAGGCCAAAACTGATTTTACTGACCTGGTAAAAGGCAACAGTGAGCTTGAACAAGTCGCTGCCAAAATAGGTGACTATTTCGGCAAATATGAAACAGCCGGTGCAAACTATTACAAAGGTATGATCGCATATTCCAAAGCAGATAAGGATATGATAGTCAGTGCTGCTGATATGGTTCAGCTTGTTTCTACTCTTAAAGAAAACCTGATGAAAGAACTGAACACATTAAGCACACGTACAAATACTCTTATGATTACAATGGCATTATGCGGCATAGTTCTTGGCATAATACTTGCGTATTTCATTACCAAAAGTATTGTGGGCCCAATCGGCAAAATCATAGCCGGTTTGACCGATGGAGCCGAACAGGTTGCTTCCGCGTCCGGCCAGGTTTCAAGTGCTTCGCAGTCTCTTGCTGAAGGCGCTACCGAACAGGCCGCTGGTCTGGAAGAAACATCTTCAAGCCTTGAAGAAATGTCTTCTATGACAAAGCAGAACGCTGACAACGCACAGCAGGCAAATACGCTTGCAAGCGAAACACGCAAAGCCGCAAATAACGGCTCTGAAGCTATGGGCAGAATGAGTTCAGCTATTCGTGACATACAAAAATCATCTGATGAAACAGCGAAAATCATTAAGGTCATCGATGAAATAGCTTTCCAGACTAACTTACTTGCATTAAATGCCGCTGTTGAAGCCGCTCGTGCAGGCGAAGCAGGCAAGGGTTTCGCAGTTGTCGCTGAAGAAGTTCGCAATCTTGCGATGCGTTCAGCCGAAGCCGCTAAGAATACAGCTAATATGATTGAAGAGTCTGTAAAGAATTCAAAGAACGGCGTTGACATCGCTAATGAAGTCGGCAAAGTTCTTGAAGAAATAGTATCGAGCATCGGCAAAACAACCGACCTCGTCGGTGAAATAGCCGCCGCTTCATCTGAACAGGCACAGGGCATTGACCAGGTCAATACAGCCGTCGCCCAGATGGATAAGGTAACACAGCAGAACGCTGCCAATGCTGAAGAGTCTGCAAGTGCTTCTGAAGAGTTAAGTGCACAGGCAGAACAGATGAACCAGATAGTACAGGAACTGGTAAATCTCGTCGGCGGAAACAACAACAAGTCAGAAGCACGTCAGGCTCCGGTAGTTCATAAGACTGCACAGAAGCATTTGACAACTTTTGACCATGCGATACATCATGTCGCCAGTGGCACAGCCAAAAAGGTTGAAAAGAGAGCCACAACAGCACAGAAAGCCGCTGCTGCAAGGGCTATTCCTTTGGATGACCACAACATAAAGACGGATGATTTCAAAGATTTCAACAGCTAACAATTAGCTGACTGAAATAACTTATATTCCAGGCAGGTACATCATACCTGCCTGGATTTTTTTTGCTCTAAAATATTCCTGAAGCCGCTTTACAATAATGTTCGCATTGATATAATGGCTCAGTGGAGTTAAATTAACAAGGATGTAATTATGAACACGCCGCTTTCCGAAAACGAATTAAACGCAATAAACGCATACTGGCGGGCAGCAAATTATCTTGCAGTCGGACAAATCTATTTATATGACAACCCCCTGCTTAAAGAACCGCTGAAAATCGACCACATCAAGCCTCGCCTGCTCGGCCATTGGGGAACAACACCGGGTCTTAATTTTATCTATGTTCACCTCAACCGCATTATCAAAAAATACGACCTTGATATGATTTATATCGCCGGCCCCGGCCACGGAGGCCCTGCTATGGCGGCCAACACGTATCTGGAAGGAACATACACTGAATTCTATCCGGGCATTTCGCAGGACGCTGAAGGAATGAAAAAATTCTTCAGGCAGTTCTCTTTCCCCGGCGGAATACCCTCGCACGCAGCGCCTGACATTCCAGGCTCAATTCACGAAGGCGGCGAATTAGGCTATTCTGTCTCGCACGCATTCGGAGCGGCTTTCGATAATCCCGATTTGATTGTCGCAGCAGTTGTCGGCGACGGCGAAGCTGAAACCGGCCCCCTTGCGACCGCGTGGCATTCGAATAAATTTCTTAATCCTGTTACTGACGGAGCCGTTCTGCCGATTCTGCATTTAAACGGTTATAAAATCGCCAATCCAACTGTTCTGGCAAGAATCCCGCAGCAGGAATTAGACGATTTATTCAGGGGTTACGGCTACAAACCATATCTCGTTGAAGGCAGCGAACCGACAGAGATGCACCAAAAAATGGCGGAAACGCTCGATACGATAACTTCAGAAATAAAAGAAATTCAGCACAACGCTCGCAACAACAATAAGACGGAACGCCCAACTTGGCCGATGATAATTTTTAAAACTCCAAAGGGCTGGACTGGCCCAAAGGAAGTTGACGGTAAAAAAACCGAAGGCTCATGGCGCTCGCATCAGGTGCCCTTCTCACAAATGTCGGAAAAACCGGAGCATGTTACATTACTTGAAAACTGGATGAAGAGCTACAAGCAGTGGGAACTTTTCGACGATAACGGTAAATTCAAGGCTGAATTCGCAGAACTTGCGCCAAAAGGCAACCGCAGAATGGGGGCTAATCCGCACGCCAACGGCGGACTGCTGCTGAAAGATTTAAGAATGCCCGATTTCCGCGATTATGCGGTCAATATCAACGAGCCGGGAAGTATGAGAGCCGAATCGACCAGAGTGCTCGGGTATCTCCTGCGCGATATAATGAAACTCAACAGCGAAAATAAAAATTTCAGAGTATTCGGCCCTGATGAAACCGCGTCTAACAGACTCGATGCGTTATTTGAAGTTACAGGCCGAACGTGGATGGGGCAAACACTGCCCGAAGACGATGAAAAACTCTCGGCGGCCGGCAGAGTAATGGAAATTCTTAGCGAACATACCTGTCAGGGCTGGCTTGAAGCATATCTGCTGACCGGTAGACACGGCTTCTTCTCCTGCTACGAAGCGTTTATTCATCTTATTGACTCAATGTTCAATCAGCACGCAAAATGGCTCAAAGTTACGCGGGACGAAATCCCGTGGCGGCGGCCGGTTGCTTCGCTGAATTATCTTTTGACTTCGCACGTCTGGCGGCAGGATCATAATGGTTTTAGCCATCAGGACCCGGGCTTTATAGACCACGTCGTAAATAAAAAAGCCGACGTTGTGCGAGTTTATTTCCCGCCGGATGCCAATACCCTGCTGTCCGTTGCCGACCACTGCCTGCGGAGCAGAAATTACATCAACGTTATCGTCGCCGGCAAACAGCCGGAACTCCAATGGCTGAATATGGATCAGGCTGTTAAGCATTGCACGTATGGAATCGGTATCTGGGAATGGGCAAGCACAGACAGGGGAACTGAACCGGATGTCGTAATGGCCTGTGCCGGCGATGTACCGACGGTTGAGACGATGGCAGCCGTGAAAATTCTGCGGCAATATGCGCCGGATTTAAAAATCAGAGTCGTCAACATTGTCGATTTAATGACGCTTCAGCCGAACGAGGAACATCCGCACGGCCTGACAAATAAAGATTTCGACGGCATATTTACCGCTGATAAACCTGTTATCTTCGCTTATCACGGCTATCCGATGCTTATACATCGTTTGACGTACCGACGAACAAACCATAAAAATATCCACGTCAGGGGCTACAAGGAAGAAGGTACAACAACAACGCCTTTCGATATGCTCGTACGAAACGATCTGGATAGATTCCATCTTGCGATAGACGCTTTTGACAGAGTGCCAAAACTGGCCAATATCGCCGCTTACGCCAAACAGGAACTACAGTACAAAATAATCGACCATAAAAATTATATTTTAAAGCATGGTATCGATATGCCTGAAATCAGAGATTGGAAATGGAAGGACTAAAATAATTTTGAAAGTTACGCTCTGTAAACAAGGCTTGCAAATGACGGTTTATCCGCGTCTATAAAGTTGCGTCATTTGCGAGAGCTTGCGCGATATTTCGGCGGTGAGCAATCCGTCTTTTAATCGCCATCGCCAATTGCCCTGCCTTTTTGCGGGATTGTTCATTCGGCTTTGCTGTCCAAGATTCAAAATATCCTGCACAGGAAAAATCGCAACTCTGGCGGCAGAGGCCATTGTCCGCCCGATTAATTCCCAGTTCAATTCACCAATAGGCACCCTTTTGCCGAGATATCTGAAAAGATTTTTCTTCTTTTTCGCCTCTGCTTCATTTGTAAACCAGCCGCGAATCGTGTTATTGTCGTGCGTACCGGTATAAACTACGCTGTTTTCAGTATAATTACTCGGCAGATGTTCGCTTTTGCCTTTGTTATCATCAAAAGCAAACTGCAAAACTTTCATACCTGTCAAATTCAGCTTTTTTATCAACGCCTTGACGTCTTTAGTGATATGCCCCAAATCTTCAACGATTAAATCAGCGTTTGGAAAATTTTTAAACAGCGTATTAAAAAAGTCCTCGCCCGGCCCCGGCATCCATTTACCGTTTATTGCGGTTTTATCTTTTCCTGGAATTTGCCAGTATTTTACAAGCCCGCGGAAATGGTCTATGCGAACCACATCAAATAATTTCAGATTTTGCCCGAATCGCTGCATCGGCCATTGGTAATTTGTCTTTTTTATTCTCGCCCAATCATAAATTGGATTACCCCATAACTGCCCTGTTTTGCTGAAATAATCAGGCGGAACGCCGGCTTTAAAAATCGGCTTTTTATTTCGCAGTTTGAAAATATCCCGATGCGCCCATACATCCGCACTTTGATATGCGACATAAATCGGAATATCGCCAATGATTTTTATTCCGCGAACATTACAATATTCTTTCAGCGCAAACCATTGCTTGAAAAACAAGTATTGCAGGAATTTTTCTTTTTCTACACATTGTTTTATTTTGTCGTCTGTTGTTTTTTCAGACCATTTCGCCCAGTCAGAAGTTTTGTATTCCTCCGTCATCGCGGCAAAAACAGAATAATCATCAAGCCAGTATTTATTTCCACGGCAGAATTTTTTAAAATCTTTTTTATCAGAATGTGATTTGAATTTATTAAATGCTTTATCGAAAAGTTTTGATTTGTAACTGAAGACTTTTTTAAATTCCACGCGATTTTTCGAAAAGGCCGGCGGATTGCTTATATCGGCTTTATTCAACAAACCGGCTTTGTACAAAAATTCCGGACTGATAAGCATCGTGTTGCCCGCAAAAGCTGAAAGCGAATCATAAGGCGACCAGTCTTTGAATCTGTTCGGAGGCGTAAGAGGCAGAATCTGCCAGTAAGTTTGGCCGCTTTTTTGTAAAAAATCTGCGAATTTAAAAGCCTGCGGGCCGAAATCGCCGATTCCGAACCTGCTCGGCAGTGAAGTGATATGCAGTAATATCCCGCTTGCTTTGTTTTTCACGTGTTTTTATAAATTCATTTTGGTATGTATTATATTTAGAAGTGATTTGGCATTGACCGGTTTTTGAAGTACGCCGCTTAATCCCAATTCTGAATAGTCTGTGTTCTGACTCAAACTGTCGCCGACACTTGAAAGCATATAAATCGGCGCCTTGTTGTTCAGCAGTCTGATTTCCTTTACAAAATTCAATCCCGCGTCAACTTCCTCCATCATTAAATCGACAAGAATAAAATCAGGTTTTGATTCCTTATATTTTTTCAGACCATCCTCCGCAGAATATGCCTGAACCATTTCCATCCCACTTGCCTCAAGAATAATTCTCAAACCATTAAGCACATCAGGGTCGTCATCAATCGCAAGAATCACAAATTTCTTGTCTGCCATCTGCTTTCCCTTTCATTTCCTGAAATCTTCCAGCACTTCTGAAAAAGGCCTCAGCGCCCTTTCAAATATACCAAGAATATACGCTATTGCAACTCCATAATTTGTAATCGGCACATCTTTTTTTCGGCACTGCTCTATCCGTGAAAGAATCTGCCTGCGGTTGGTCATACAGCCTCCGCATTGCAATACAAGCTTATATTCCACAAGGTTTTGCGGAAAATCATTACCCTGATAAACATCAATTTTAAGCTCTCCCCCGACATATTGTGTCAGCCAGCGGGGAATTTTTACTCTGCCGATATCCTCGGCAATTGGATGATGCGAGCACGATTCAGCTATCAAAACCTTATCGCCGGGCTTTAAATTATCTATTGCGTGAGCGCCTTTTACAAATGCGTTCAGGTCGCCTTTGTATCTTGCGAAAAGTATTGAAAACGAAGTCATCAGAATATTGTCAGGCGTATCGCCCGCGACCTTCAAAAATGCCTGCGAATCGGTAACAACAATTTTCGGCGGATTATTTTCAAACCTCTTGAGAGCATCGCTCAATTCACGTTCCTTGACAACCACACAGTAAGCGTCATTATCAAGAATGTCGCGAATGCACTGAACCTGCGGCAAAATCAATCTGCCCTTCGGAGCCTCTTTATCGATTGGAACAACAAGTACCGCAAGTTCGCCCGGCTTCAAAAGGTCGCCCATAATTGTCGGCGTATTTATAAAATCTTCAGGAGCGGCATCTATCAACGCCTGCCTGAATTCCAAAATTCCTTTATTTTGATTAGCACAGGTCTGAACACAAACAACGTTCGTCAATTTTAGTTTTTCAATTACATCCTGTCGGACAGGTGCGATATCATATTTATTAAAAACAGCAATAACAGGCGTTTTGCGCTCTTTCAGTTCATCGTAAATGCCCTGCTCAAAACTGCCCCACTGGCCGTTATCGCTTACAATTACGCACAGTTCGGTTCTGTCGAAAACCTGTTTCGTTTTATCGATACGCATCTGCCCCAGAGCGCCGACATCATCAACACCTGCGGTATCGATAAACAGTACCGGCCCAATAGGCAAAAGTTCCATCGGTTTTTCGACAGGGTCGGTAGTCGTGCCTGCGACATCTGAAACAATTGAAACCTGCTGACGTGTAATAGCATTTAATAATGAGGATTTACCGACGTTCCGTCGTCCAAAAATTCCTATATGCAAACGTAATGATTTTGGAGTCGTTGTCATTTATTATCCGGGCTTCCGAGCATTGCAACTTTCTGCGGTGTAATCAAAGCGTCAAATTCCGCTTCGCTCATGATATTTCGTTCAAGAACAATTTTACGAACCGTCTTATTTTCATTTTTTGCCGCAGCGGCTATTTCCTGCGAAGTTTTATATCCGATTTTTTCTACCAGTGCTGTAACTATCGCTGTCGATGTTTCGATGTTTTGTTTACAGCGTTTTTCATTAGCCTCAATTCCGCTTACACAAAACTTCGCGAAAATATCGCACGCATTGGTCAAAAGCTGAATATTCGTCAGTATCGTATCGGCAATCAGCGGCATAAACTGATTCAGCTCAAGATTGCCCGCCGAACAGGCCTGCGTAAGCGCGACATCATTGGCCATTACCATAATCGCCGCCTGCGAAACCGCTTCTGGTATCACAGGATTAACTTTACCGGGCATAATCGAAGAACCTGCCTGTCGTGCCGGCAGAATAATTTCGCCGATGCCGCCGTCCGGCCCGCTGGAAAGAATCCGCAAATCGTTCGAAATTTTCAACAGATTGCTCGCCAGTGCTTTTAAAATTCCGCTTACCTCAACAAAAACATCCGTGTTTTGCGTAGCGTCAATTAAATTTTCCGCCCTGCACACCGGAAGTTTTGCAATATCTTTAAGATGTTCAGCCGCCCTGAAAATAAATTTCCGCGGTGCACCCAATCCTGTTCCAATGGCCGTGCCGCCGAGGTTTACGACTTTAAGCCTTTCGCCGCATTTATAAATCCGCCACCGGTCGCGCCCAATCGCATCGGCATACGCGCTCATTTCTCTGCCGAGCGTTGTCAGCACGGCATCCTGTAATTGCGTTCTGCCGAGTTTGACAATGTGCGCGAATTGCTTTTCCTTCTGCTGAAAAGTTTCGAGCAAAATGACAACCTTTTGTTCAAGTTCCGCAAGCTGCCATAATGCCGCAACTTTTAACGCTGTCGGATAAGTATCGTTTGTTGACTGATGAAGATTAATATCGTCGATTGGCGAAATAATATCATATTCGCCGGCCTTTTTGCCGAGAATAATCAATGCGCGATTGGCCAGCACTTCGTTAACGTTCATATTTGTGCTTGTGCCCGCCCCGCCCTGCAGAGCATCGACTTTTATATACTCATCGAGTTTGCCGGCAAGCATTTCATTGCACGCCTGCTCCATTGCGGAATATTTCGCATCATCGAGTTTTTTCAGTTCATAATTTGTTTTAGCGCACGCAAGCTTGACCGCACCAAACGCAGAAATAAGTTTTTTGTGTACAGGCCGAATCGCAAGAGGAAAATTTTCCATCGCACGTGCCGTATGAATACCATAAAGGCAATCAGCAGGTATTTCCATTTCGCCCAACAAATCTTTTTCTTTTCGTAACACCATATTCTGTATTCTAAAAGTACAAGTCTCTTTGCTCTGAATTTTTAATTATCTCAAGCCGTTTTTTAATTTCTTCTTTAATTCTCTCGTCTTGGACCTTTGAAAGTTCCGCCTCAATAAGTTTCAGGCCGGCTTCTCTTGTCTCTTTGGATGCGTAATCGACAAGGTATTCCATCAGGGTAGATAACGCATTCGGCTGACAGAATCGTTTTATAAAGCCGGGAATAGCGAATTCCATAAAATGTTCGCCTGTGCGTCCAAGCCTGTAACAGGCCGTGCAAAAACTCGGCACAAACCCGTCGTCGATAAGTTCTTTCATTACGCTGTCAAGACTGCGAATATCGCCGAGCACAAACTGCTCACGTTCTTTCACCTGTTCGCTGCCGCAATCGGTATAGCCGCCGATTTCAATTCTGCTGCCTGCGTCGATTTGCGAAACGCCAAACCCCATCATTTCTCTTCGCAGAGCGGGATTTTCACGTGCGGTTAAAATCAAACCGGTATAGGGAACTGCAAGTCTTAAAATCGCGACAAGTTTTTTAAAATCTTCGTCTTTTACAATCCATTTTTTATCAACATTAACACCTGCCGCCGGCTGAATTCTCGGAAAGCTGATTGTATGCGGCCCGACGCCGTAACTTTTCTGCAAAAACAGCGCGTGGCTTACAAGCCCCAAAGCCTCAAACCGCCAGTCATATAATCCAAACAGCGCACCAACACCGACATCGTCGCAGCCGCCTTCAAACGCCCTGCTCAAACCGTCCAGTCGATACAGGTAATCGCCCTTTTCCGTACCTGCCGGATGATATTTCGCGTAAGTCGGATGATGATACGTTTCCATAAAAATCTGGTACGTACCAATCCCGGCAGCCTTCATCTTTTTATATCCCTCGATATCCAAAGGAGCAGCGTTGATATTAACTCTGCGGATTTCTCCTTTGCCCACCTTTGTGCTGTAAACTTTCCTAACACACTCGGCCATAAAATCCGCGTCATAATCCTGATGTTCGCCGAAAACAAGAATCAATCTTTTATGCCCGACGTTTTCCAGTGCTTCGACCTGTTTGACTATTTCTTCACTGTTCAACGTTCGTCGGATTTGCTCTTTATTGGAAGACCGAAAAGCACAATAACCACAGTTATTGATGCATTTATTACCTATGTAAAACGGAGCAAACAGAACAATTCTGTTGCCATAAACTTCACGTTTGAGTTTTCGTGCCGCTTCAAAGATTTCCTGCGTCATTTCACTATCTGCAGCCAGAAGCACCGCTGTATCTTCGACCGACAGTGCCTGCTTATTAAGACTTTTGGCGATTATATCTCTTACCGCCTGTTTATCAGATTTGGTTTGGTCAACCAGTTTCTGCAAATAATCGTCATCAATGAAATCTTTTACTGTTTTGCTGAACGTTTTTTCTTTTTTCATAATTTGGCCTCGCTTTTGGTTCTTTCCGCAAATTTGAGCGAGACGCCCTTTCCGTTTCCTGCGGTTCTGTTAATCTTTTCGATTCGTTGCCTTATAGTCATATCGAACTCGAAAAGCTGCCGGCAGGTTTTACCTTCATATAAATTATAATGCTGCCTGTATTTCATAGGTGTAATATTCGGCATAATAACATTACATCCGCACGCAAGTGCTTTTTCATATCCGCTTTCAGGATTCATTGTTGCCAGCGCCGTCGTCGCGGGAATATTCGTCTTCGGACACAAAATTCTCGCAATCGCATATACCTTATACGTCATTTCTTCACTTGCCGGCACCTGATTTTTGTCATCGAGTAAAAATTTATCAATGTCTGCGACAAGTTTAGTATCGTTATGCTTTATATAAGGCCCGACGCCGATCATATCGAGGTCAAGCTCCTGAAATTTCAACAAATCATTTGCCAGTGTCTCATAACTTTGTCCCGGCAGACCAATCATCACACCGCTTCCCGCTTCGTATCCGATATTTTTCAGTAATTTTAACGCTTCGAATCTTTCAGCCGCACCTTCTTTGCTGTCGGGGTGTAATTTTCGGTATAATTCATCGTCGCTGGTTTCGAATCGAAGTAAAAACCTGTCCGCGCCGGCATCTTTCCACATTTTATAAGTTTCAGCGTCCCACTGACCGACGCTCAATGTTACCGCAAGTCCTGTTGTATTTTTTATTTCACGAATCGTCTCGGCCAAAAGACCTGTGTCTAATTTTCTGTTTTCACCGCTCTGTAAAACAACCGTGCCATATCCCAGTTCTTTGGCCGTTTGTGCGCATTCGACAATCTCTTCTTTGCTCATTTGGTAGCGTTCGATTTTGCTGTTGGATGCGTTGATGCCGCAGTATGAGCATCTTCTGCTGCAAACATTGGAAAATTCGATTAAGCCGCGAAGGTGAATTTCATCGCCGACATTTTCCCTGCGAACTCTGTCGGCCTCGATAAAAAGTTTATCGAGTTCAGTTGGTTCCTTCTGCTTTAGCCGGGATATTATTTGCCTGTGTTCCACTTTCATCTTTTGGATTTTGTTGTAAATTTTTCGCAAGTTCCGCAGTAAAAACGCTGCCTTTGGAAAATTCGCTCTGCACGCTGATTTTCCCGTCATACATCTGCACTAATTTATTTACAGTCGAAAGTCCAAGTCCGCTTCCAATGATATTTCTTGTCTGTTCGTTTTTGATTCTTACAAAATCTTTGAATAATTTCTTTGTCTCTTCTTCTTTCATACCGATGCCGGTATCGCTGACTTTTATAATCACGAAATTTTCATTTTCACTTATATTGACATCTACTTTGCCGTTCTCTTTATTGTACTTGACGGCATTGGACACGAGATTGTTGAGAATTATGTCTATTTCGAGAACATCGCCGTTCATCGTAATATTGTCCGGCCCCTCGAAATTGATGGTTATATTATGTTCTTTCGCCGCTTGAGCCGACGTTTCAATCGCTTTTTTGGTATGCTCGCAGATATTTACCGTTGTAAATTCTCTTTTTCGCTGTTCGGATTCGATTCTGGTCAAATCGAGCAAATCGAATATCAGTTTTTTCATACCTTCGAGTCTTATCAGGCTTCGTTCTATCATAGACTCGTAAACTTCAAGGTCGTTGCCCAGAATTTTCTCGTTAACAATATTCAAATACCCCTGAATCGCCGCCAGCGGAGATTTTAATTCGTGCGCAAGAATCGAAATAAATTCAAAACGCACTTTTTTCTTTTCTTCCGCAAGTGCCATCGCCTGCCGTTTGTATAAAATTCTCACCGAAGCCTTGCGAATAAGATTTTTAAGCTCCGCAGGTGAAAACGGTTTGGCCAGAAAATCGTAAGCACCGTTTCGTGTCGCCTCTACTGCCGTCTCAAGCGATGCGTAAGCTGTCATCATAATGACAAGGATATCTGTTTTATTTTCAGCCAGCTTTACAAGAAGTTCAAGTCCGCTCATCCCCGGCAAATTAAGGTCGAGTATCGCCATATCCGGCTTCTGCGATTCGATTATTTCAAGTCCACGCTCTGCGCTTTCTGCGTCAATGACTGTAAAAGCAACTTCCGTTTTCATCTCCGGCAGATTAACGACGTAATCGTTTAAAACTCTCGCTACACCGGAACGCATTCCGGGTTCGTCATCAACTACAAGGACTTTGAATAATTCAGCCACAGCTAATTTCCTAAAAGCCTGTTAAGCTCCTTTTTAAGCTGCTCAAATCTTATGGGCTTTGCCAAGAAAGCATCCGCACGAATCCACGACTTTTCTTCTTTCGTACCGGCGTCGAACTGGAAGCCCGTTTCGTTCGTAACAGCCGTTACCATTATAACCGGAAGATTATTATATTGTTTCTTTATGTGATAGCAAAGCGCAAATCCTGCGTCTGTTTCTTCCATCATCAGGTCAACTATCGCCAAATCCGGCTTGTTTTTCTGGAGATATTCTTCCGCTTCGGCCCTGCTGAACGCCTTGTCGATTGAATAATCCGACTGTTTGAGCATAATTTCCAGTTGTTCGATAAAGTCTGTGTCATCATCAACGATTAAAATTTTCTTACTCATTTTTTTACTTCCAAATTTTAAATGTTAAATTATTACTGGTATCCGATAATATGTTTTCTCGGGAACGATACTGTAAATGTTGAACCGGTTGGCCCTTTGCTCAAATCGACGTTCGACTCGACCTGTATATCGCCCCTGTGCATTTTGATAATTCCGTAAGCTACCGCAAGTCCAAGACCTGTTCCTTCGCCGATTTGCTTTGTTGTGAAAAACGGGTCGAAAATTTTCGATACATTTTCTTTTGCAATTCCGGTGCCGTTATCAACGACTTTAACATTCATTCTTTTATCGTCGCCGCCGATTACTATTTTTATCAAACCGCTTTTATCCACCGCGGCAATAGCGTTAGAGACAAGATTGCTGAACACCTGGCTCATCTGGTCGCCGTCAACTTCGGCAATCGTATCTTTCGTTTGAGTTTCAACTTTTATTTCAACGCCTTTTCCGTTCGGAATGGCCTGTATCGCTTTGTCGACTATATCGCAGATATTCGTAGGCTGCAAAATCGCCTTGTTCTTTCTGGCGAAATTCAACAGACCGCCGACAATCTTCTTGCACCTGTCGGCCTGCTCGGCAATGAGCTTTAAATCATCCTTCAGTGCCGGGTCTTTTTCATACTTCTCAAGAAGCAGATTAGCGTACATCAGAACAACACCCAGCGGGTTATTAATCTCGTGCGCAACACCCGCCGCAAGCTGGCCCATACTCGCCAGTTTTTCAGATTGCATCAGCGCTTCCTGCGTACTTGCAAGCTGCGTATTGGACTGTGCCAAATCATCGACAGTCTTATGAAGCTGCTCAATGGAATAAGGCAGACACATTTCGCTCTCTGCCAAACCCTTCCAAATCGCAATCGCGTGCTGTCGGCACGTCGGATAACCACAGGCTCCGCAGTTAAGTTCATCAGCAGGAGTATTTTTGCCCATTCGTTTCAGAATCTGCTCGATTTCTTCTTCCTGCGTTATTTGTATTCGCTGGTCGTAAACCGCGAATTTACGTAAAAGGTCAAGGCCGTTAAATTGTTCAAGATATTTGTCCCATTTTTTCTGGTCAAACTTTTTCATTTTCCCCTGAACATATTTGCTGACAGACGCTTTTCTGCTGAACAATGGTTTGGTATTTGAAACGCCCGGCCCCATAATGCAGCCGTTGCAGGCCAGCGATTCGAGCAGTTGAACATTCAGTCCGGTTTCGTCGAATTCACGGAAAACTTCAACAAAACTGTTGCCGCTTTCGACAGTTCCAACGTTTCCCTTAATAAGGTCTTCCCTTATGTCTGCGGTTTGAAACAATCCGCCGCTTATTGGGAATATCGCACCGATACCGGCAAACGGCTCATCAAAGCTGCTGTCCTGTGAATTTTCAGGCGTGATGTTCTGTTCTGCGAGCATTTCACGCAGTTCGATGAATGTCAGCCCAGCCGCAACTTCGCTAACCATATTTACGCTTGCAATTTCGCCTTTTTTAGCAATGCACGGCCCAACAAAGACAATTTTCAAATCATCGCCATGCATTTTGCGAAGCACTTTGGCCGTAGCGACCATCGGCGAAACAATTGGCGCAAGATGTTCGACGAGATTGGGATGGTATCGTTCGACATAAGCGATTATAGCCGGACAGCTTGTCGCTATATAATTTGAATCCGGATTTTCCTCAAGTAATTTTCGATACTTGTGGGCAACCAAATCTGCGCCGAATCCGACTTCGTTTACATAGTTGAATCCGAGCTTGCGAATCATACCGACCAGCTTCTGCCAGTCGATACTGTCGAATTCCGCAGGAAAACTCGGCGCAAGAATCGCCGCTGTTTGGCATCCGGACTTTAATATATTATAGACCTTTGGTTTACTGTCGATAACCTGCTTTGCCTTCTGACTGCATACACGAACACAGTTTCCGCAGCCGATACACCTTTCGGAGATAACTTCAGCGCGTCCGTTGGCAATCCTGATTGCCTTGGCCGGACATTCGCGAACGCAAGTATAACAAATCCTGCATCGTTCGCCGAGCGTCGTTATCAAAGGTATATTACTGCTGTCTCGCATATTATTCCATATCCTATGTTCTGTGTTCTATTTAATTACCTGCCGTTTAGCATAATGCGTATGCAACAGGTGATGACTCTTTTCGCCCAGCGGTTTGCCGAGGAATTCGTCATACAGTCTTGCAACCGCTTTATTGCTATGCGAAGTCCTGATAGAATCATTGGCGTCGATACTGTAAAGCGCCTTCATTCTTGCCCGCACTGCCTTGAGGTCGCCGTTCAAAGGCTGACCGCCGCCGGCGATACATCCGCCCGGACAGGTCATAACTTCGATGAAGTGCAAATCGTTTCTGCCGGCTTTTATTTCTTCCAGCAGTTTCGATGCGTTGCCTAATCCGCTCACAACCGCAACGCCGACTTCAAGACCTTCGATATTCAGCTTGGCAGTCTTTACACCGTTAAGACCGCGAAGATCTTTAACTTCGAGTTCTGCCAGTTCTTTGCCGGTAATCATATAATATGCTGTTCTGATAGCAGCTTCCATAACGCCGCCGCTGACGCCGAACAGTTTGCCCGCCGAGCTTCTCATACCAAAAGGCGTATCCGCTGCATCCGGTCCGAGTTTCTTGATATCGATTCCAAAATAACGGATTAATTCCGCAAGCTCACGAGTCGTAAGAACCGCGTCAACATCCTGAATGCCGTTCTGGCCCATATCGGGTCTTTCGCATTCGAATTTCTTCGCTACGCATGGCATTATCGAAACGCTGTAAATTTTAGCGGGGTCAATATTTTCCTTTTGAGCAAAGAAGCTTTTGATAATTGCACCGAGCATCTGCTGCGGGCTTTTGCAGGTAGAAAGATTCGGAATAAATTCCGGATAGTTCTGTTCTACGTATTTAATCCAGCCCGGCGAACAGCTTGTCATCATCGGCAGTACTCCGCCGTTTTTAACTCTGTACACCAGTTCGGATGCTTCTTCCATAATCGTCAAATCCGCCGAGAAGCTCGTTTCGAAAACTCTCTTGAATCCGAACATTCTCAAAGCCGTTGTCATAATTCCGCAAACATCTGTACCTGCCGGTATGCCAAACTCTTCGGCCAAACTTACCGAAACAGCCGGTGCATGCTGAACAACGACATATTTATCCGGGTCTTTAAGAGCCGCGATAACATCATTAACGCTGCTGTTTTCACGCAGAGCGCCGGTCGGGCAGACCATAATGCACTGTCCGCATTTGATACAGCTTGAAACGTTCATTCCCTGCTCGAATGCCGTGCCGACTATTGCTTTGCTGCCGCGGTTGACGAAATCGATTGCCGATACGTTCTGAATTTCTTCGCAGACTCGAACGCACCTTCCGCAAAGCACGCATTTATTGGGGTCGCGGATAATCGACGGGCTTGAAGTGTCAATATTGTATGCGTTTCTTGCGCCTCTGTAAACACGTTCGCGAACGCCGAGTTGTGCCGCGAGGGTTTGCAGACCGCAGTTATTATTCCTGACGCAATAAAGACAATCATCCGGGTGATTCGCCAGCAGAAGCTCTACAATTGTTTTTCTGGCTTCCATAACTCTTGGCGAATGCGTCCAGATAATCATTCCGTCATTGACCGGAAAAGCACAGCTTGGAACAAGTCCGTTCATACCGGCTATTTCAACAACGCACAACCTGCACGCGCCTGTCGGAGTCAGGCCGTCGATATGACAAAGAGTTGGTATATCGATGCCTTCTCGCCGTAAAACTTCAAGCAGCATTTGGTCTTTATCAGCTTTTATTTTCTTACCATTTACTTCTATCGTTACCATATTTATCTCTTTAAAATTCTATCCCGAAGGGATTCCAAAATTTTTATTTTTGATTTACGATACTTCAACTGCCTTGAACGGACAAACCTCAACGCAATTGCCGCAGCCTATACACTTATCTTCGATAATGTAATGCGGAGCTTTCTTTGCGCCCTTAATTGCCCCAACCGGACACTTGGTCGCGCACAAAGTACAGCCTTTGCATTTCTTTTCGTTAATTTTGTAATTCAGCAGTTCCTTGCAAACGCCTGCCGGACACTTGCGGTCATAAATATGAGCTTCGTACTCTTCAGGAAACCATCGCAGCGTGCTCAACACAGGATTCGGAGCCGTCTGGCCTAATCCGCAAAGACTTGTATCCTTGATTACCTGTGCCAGTTTGCGAAGCGACATAACGCCTTTGAATCTTTGCAGCGTTTGCGAAGTCGTCTTGTTGTGATAGTTTGAGCAGATGCCGTTGAGAATCTCGAGCATTCTTCGCGTACCTTCTCTGCACGGAATACATTTGCCGCAGCTTTCTTTCTGAATGAAATCCATAAAGAACCTTGCAAGGTCAACCATACAGGTTCCTTCATCCATTACAACCATACCGCCAGAACCCATCATTGCTCCGACAGTTTTCAGTGATTCATAATCGATTTGGATATCCAGATGCTGCTGCGGAATACAGCCGCCCGAAGGCCCGCCGATTTGCACGCCCTTGAACTTCTTGTCTTTTTCAATACCGCCGCCGATATCAAACACAATTTGTCGTATCGTCGTACCCATCACAACTTCGATAAGGCCGGTGTTCTTAACTCTGCCGCTCAACGCGAAAACTTTCGTGCCTTTGCTGGTCTTTGTTCCGACCGACGCGAATTTTTCCCATCCGATATTGATAACATCCGGCAGATTCGCCAGCGTTTCAACGTTATTGATGATTGTCGGCTTATCGAACAGACCCCGAACGGCAGGATACGGCGGCCTTGGTTTTGGCATCCCGCGTCTGCCTTCGATACTGTTCATAAGAGCCGTTTCTTCGCCGCAGACAAATGCGCCCGCGCCTTTTTTAATCTTTATCTCAAGCTCAAATCCGCTGTTGAGAATATTTTTGCCGAGAATCCCGTACTTCTTGGCCTGTTCCATCGCCTGGATAACTCGTTTGATTGCCAGCGGATATTCCGCTCTGATATAAACGTAAGCCTTGCTCGCGCCGATACCGTAAGCTGCGATTGCCATACCTTCGATAAGTCTGTGCGGGTCGCCTTCGATTACCGCCCTGTCCATAAACGCGCCAGGGTCGCCTTCGTCGGCGTTGCAGATAAGATATTTCTGGTCTGCCGAGTTTGCGCGTGCGAATTTCCATTTCTTGCCGGTAACGAAACCGCCGCCGCCGCGTCCCCTTAATCCGCTTTTCTCGACTGTGTCGCAAACTTCGTCAGGCGTCATACCGTTAATCATTTTCGCCAACGCCTTATAACCGCCCGCAGCGACGTATTCTTCGATACTATCGGGGTTGATAATTCCGCAGTTGGCAAGCACTAATCTTTTTTGATGTTTGAAAAACGAATATTCGTTCATATTCAAAACTGAATCCCATTTTTCAAGTCCTTCTTCAGGATACTGATAAATCGGTTTTACTTCGCCGATTTTGCCTGCCAGCACATCGTCCAATATCCCCGCGACTTTATCTTCCGTAACTTTCGAGAAAGATACTCTGCACTTGCTGCCGGTCTTGACTTCCATAATTGGTTCAGCCGTGCACATACCGATACATCCGACCTCGACGAGTTCTGCGTTCAGTCCTTTATCACGGATATAATTGGTTATAGCTGTTACCGTTTTGCCTGCGCCTGCCCCCAGTCCGCAGGTTCCCGTTCCGACATAAATATATGTTTTACCGGCCTGTTTTGGTTTTACCGGAATTCCGAAATCACTTGCTTTGTCCATCTTGAACTGCCTTTTCACGATATGAATTAAGAATTTTTTTTACAGCTTCCGGCGTTACAGATGCGTGGAATTCGCCGTTGACTGCGACAACAGGCGCAAGTCCGCACGCTCCAATGCACGCCACGACCTCCAGACTGAACAACCCGTCTTTGGTTGTCTGTCCGGGTTCGATTTTGAGTTCATTTTTAACCGCTTCCAAAACCTTAAGCGAACCTTTTACGTGGCAGGCTGTCCCTCTGCACAACTGGATTTTGAATACGCCCGGTTTAACGAACCTGAATTGGTTATAAAATGTTGCTACGCCGTACACCTTTGCGCTTGGCAGTTTCAAATGTTCGCCTATCTGACAAATTGCGCCGCGGGAAAGGTATCCTTCAATATCCTGAACTTCCTGCAAAATCGCGATAAGACTTTCGCGCTTGGCATTCGGATATTTCTCTAAAACTGTTTTAATCTCTGACAAATTGAACCTCCGGATACGAATACTATTTGTACTTATGATAAATATTTACATTACTATGCTGGCGATTTCACAGGTATTATGTTCCTTGTGAAAAACGCCGCCTTTTCGAGATACATTGTTAAATCTACATTTTCCACAAACACACCCTGCCGCAGCTTCAGCGGAACAGGTGCGAAATTTACAATTCCTTTAATACCCGCTTCAAGAAGAATCTGCGCCACTGCCTGCGCCTGTTCTGCCGGAACGGATATAATACCAAGACTAATCCCTTCGCTTTGGATAATCTCATTAGCTCTGTCAATTGAATAGCACCGACAGCCGTGAATCACTTTATTCTGAAGTGCAGGGTCCTTATCAAATGCCGCCTTTATAACGACATTATTGTGACGTGCGTGAAAAAACGCCAATACCGCCCTGCCCAGATTTCCAACCCCCACAATGCAGAAATTATCCGCTTCGCCGCCGGTCAGAAAGTCTTCAATATGCCCCATTAACTCTTTGAGGTCATAACCGGCATTAGCCCGCCCATTGGTGCCTATAAACATAAAATCATGTCTAATCTGCGAGCTTTTAACACCGGCCAATTTCGCTATTTCGTGCGAAAACGCCTGTTTTTTGCCGCTATTTAGCAAATTACCGACTATGCGTCGGTATAAGCTTATACGTTCTATTGTTTTTTTAGGTGCCATATTCGTTTAATTTTTGACAGCGTTAATCTTTTAACAAGTTACAACACATTTACCAAAAAGTCAAGTTTTTTTTTATTAATTTTTATATCAATTTCCTGCTGAAATATTGCATGCGCGTTGACTCATAGTTTTTGTTACTGAAATTTCGTCGTTGCCTCATTAAAATGTTACCAAAAACCAGGAGGTATACGAGGGGCAATAAAATTAGTACACATGCAAAAGAAGAGTTGATTCAGGTCTTGAAAGTTCAGTATCAAAAATCGGTAAAAATGGAAAAAGTCAGGTACTCAATCAGTTCACAGCTTTTCTTTTAACTACGAGTTGCACATATTAAAAACGCCCGATAATAATGTGCGAAGAATATTGTACGTTATCAACCAGCATTAGACTGTCTTTTGACTGCTCATATAAAAAAACTGGACGTTTTCTGGACGCTGGGAGATGTTTTTATGATATATATTGAGATTTAAGAAATGAGATTAAAGACAATAAGCGATTATTTATAAATGACTTATATTATTGGGCCTGCAAGGATTCGAACCTTGGACCAATGGATTATGAGTCCACTGCTCTACCGCTGAGCTACAAGCCCTAAAGAGTTGTGCGAGTTTACAATCTGACGGACATTTTTGCAAGACTAAAGATTATAAAGCTGACTGTCATTCAGAACCTCAAAACCGGCTTTTGCAACAACCTCATCGGCATTACTCTGCGCATAGTTCTCAATTTCCAAGACACAAATACCCATCTGGCTCGGCTGCAAAACAAAACCATGAGCGTCAATTATATTAATATTGCTCTTTGAAAGCGCACTTAGCAATTTATGCAAATTGCCCGGCTTGTCTGGCACAGAAACCGCCAATACATCTTTTAACGCACAGGCACACCCCAAATCTGCCAAAGACAAATACGCCTCCTGCGGCTTGTCAACAATCAATTTCATCAGGCCGTAATCTGTTCGGTCCTGAATAGCGAAAGCTTTTATATCAATGCCCGCTTTCTGAAGGTTTTCAGTTATCACTTCAAGCCTGCCCGGCCTGTTCTCTACAAAAATATGAAGTTGTTTTGCCATATTGGTACTCCTTTACAATTTCTCACGAGTATCTACTACGCGAACTGCTTTCCCTTCCGAAATGGGTAATGAGCCTTGTTCGTGCAGTTCAATTGCCGGTTTAATTGTTATTGAAGCTTTTAAATCATCGCCAATTTTAGATTTCAATGCCTCTATTTGTTTCGCTTCGCCAAGGAACATCTTGGGATATAATTCAACTTTCACAACCAGTCTGTCAAGAGCGCCATGTTTCTCAACAAGAATTAAATAATTCGTTCCTACTTCCGGAATCTTCATTATCACTTCTTCAATCTGCGATGGGAACACATTAACGCCGTTGATAATCAGCATATCATCCGACCGGCCCAAAATTCGAGACATCCTGCGATGGGTTCTGCCGCATTTACACGGTTCGGTATGCAGATATGCAAGGTCACGAGTTCGATAACGCATCAGCGGCATCGCGGTTCGAATCAGATTTGTC
This sequence comes from Planctomycetaceae bacterium, assembly GCA_021371795.1. Lineage (NCBI taxonomy): Bacteria > Pseudomonadati > Planctomycetota > Planctomycetia > Planctomycetales > Planctomycetaceae > Planctomycetaceae bacterium. Next base: position 195,012 of record JAJFVK010000013.1, read on the forward strand.
AATACAACTTCGCCCTGCTCGCCGTCCTTAACAAGTTCACCTGTCTTGGGATTTATAATTTCAACTATGTAGGAATCTTCCCAAAAATGTAAATCACATTTATACTGACACTCAAACGCAATGCCCGGCCCGTTCATTTCGCTCAAGCCGTAGGAATTATAAGCATCAATACCGTAAAGCTCTTCGAGTTTTTTGCGTGTGTTTTCTGAATGCGGTTCTGCTCCGATGAATGCTTTTCTCAAAGCCAAATCGCTGCGTGCGATTCCAAATTCAGCAAGCTTGGAATGAATGTGCAGCAAATAACTTGGCGTAACGTGAAGTACAGTGGTTTTAAAATCCTTCATTAACTGTACTTGTCTTTTCGTATTGCCGCTGGCGGCTGGAATAACCATCATACCGACCCGCTCGGCTCCGTAATGCATACACAATCCGCCGGTAAACAGCCCGTAGCTCATCATATTTTGCAGAACATCAGTTTTATCCGCGCCGGTACAAGTTATACTCCTTGCCACCAGGTCTGTGGCGTTGTCAAGGTCTTTAGCTGTAAGATAAATCACAGTCGGAATTCCGGTAGTGCCGCTTGACGTGTGAATTCTGACAACTTCGCTTGTATCGACTGCGAGCAGGCCTTTGGGATAACTTTGACGCAGGTCGTCTTTCATTGTAAAAGGAATTCGGCGAAGGTCGTCAAGACTTTTCACATCATCCGGCGATTTGATACCAACCGCAGGAAGACGTTTTGAATAAAACGGCGTCTTTAAAGCCGCTGCGATTATATTCTTAAGCCTCTCAAGCTGAATCTGTTTGATTCTGTCTCTGGTTGCTGTTTCTACTTCTTTGTTCCAAAATTTTATTTCCATCAAAGCTCTCTTACCCCCTGGGCTCCAACGATTTTAATATTATGCTTTTTAAGGATTTGCGCCGCTTTATCAACATCATCAAAGCGGAAAACCATCAGCGCCTTATCCGAAGATTTTTCCATAAAGCCATACATATACTCAATATTTACATCTTCATCCGCAAGCACTTTCAAAATGTCCGCCAAACCGCCGGGCTTGTCTTCCACTTCTACCGCGATAACATCGGTGATTCTCGCGACGATGCCGGCATCCTTTAAAACTTCAACCGCGACGTCCGGATTATTTACCACAATTCGCAGAATGCCGAAAGATTCTGTTTCCGCCACATTCAGCGCGCGAATGTTCACATCTTTTTTACCCAGCAAAGAACAAACATCGTAGAGTCTTCCTTTGCGGTTTTCCAAAAATATAGATATCTGTTTTATTTTCATAATACACCCTTTTACATTTGGCGTTTATCAATAACTCTTTTTGCCTTGCCCATACTTCTTTCGATAGTTTTGGGTTCGACGAGCGTAACTTTTGCACTAATTGACAATACAGCACTGATTTCCTTATGGATTTTTCGTTTCAGCTCTTCAAGCTTTTTCACTTCATCGCTGAACGTCTTACTGTCAACTTCCACAAGCACTTCAACTTCATCAAGCTGATGCTGCTGACGGTCAACTACAATTTGATAATTCGGAGATGTCCCGTCAATACCAAGCAGAACGTGTTCAATTTGAGATGGAAATACATTTATGCCGCGAACAACAATCATATCATCGGTTCTGCCTTTAATCTTGCTGATGCGAGGAGATGTTCTGCCGCATTTGCATTTTTCGTAAGTCATACTTACAACATCTCTGGTTCTGTATCTAATCAGCGGAATCGCCTGCTTTGTCAGTGTTGTAATAACTAATTCGCCATCTTCACCTTCGGCGACAGGTTCGCCAGTATCGGCATTTATAATTTCAGGATAAAATACATCACTGAAAACGTGCAGACCATTTTTGTGCGGACATTCCTGCGCAACACCCGGCCCGATAATTTCCGAAAGACCATAAACATCCGTAGCGAGCATATTCCACGCGGCTTCGATTTCGCCACGCATTTTTTCGCTCCACGGCTCTGCGCCGAATACGCCGACTTTCCAGTTACCCTTCGTCGGGTCGATGCCCAATTCCTTGGCCTCTTCAGCCATATATAAAGCGTAACTTGGTGTACAGGTAATCAGTTTGGGCTTAAAATCCTGCATAATCTTCAACTGCCGAGCGGTGTTTCCGGAAGACATCGGAATAATTCTGCACCCAAGCGTCAAAGCGCCATAATGAACGCCCAAGCCGCCGGTAAATAAACCATAACCGTAAGCGTTTTGCACTGTATCACCCGGCTCGGCTCCCGCACAGGCCAAACAGCGAGCCATAACCTCGCCCCAAAGAGCAAGATCGTCTTTTGTATAACCGACAAGAGTTGGATTGCCTGTCGTGCCGCTTGAGACGTGAATTTCCTTAACATCCTTCTGGTCTGCGCTGAACAAACCATAAGGATAGTTGTCGCGCATATCGATTTTTGTAGTAAACGGAAGTCTTTTTATATCGTCAATCGAACGAATATCGTCCGGTGTTATCCCCGCTCTGTCAAATTTGTCTTTATAGACCTTGCACTTGCTGTAAACCAATGCTGCTAATTTTTTAAGTCTTTCCGATTGCAGCCGCTTAATTTCCGCAAGCTGCATACATTCGAACGCTTCATTCCAAATCATCGCTATAGCCTTCTGCTTAAACCTAAAACCATATTGTACCAAATTTTATGATTTATTCAATAAAAAAAGCCCGGCAAAAATACCGGGCTTGGAAGTGCATAGCAATCAGCATTAGAATGTATATTCAATGTTTACTCTTGTCCACAGGGCCGGATCTCTACTGCCTTGGCTATAGTAGTTTCCCGGCACGAAATATTCTACAACAAAGTGTCCTTTTAAATTTTTTGTTAATTGATACTTGAGCCACCACGTTGCCAACTGTCCTCTGAATTTTCCTGAATTTGAAAATGCGATTGAGTTGGCATGCGGCCTGTTCTTTTCTGTATTTTCATCCGCCCAGAGCAGATGATAATCAGTACTCATTGTAACATTTTCCGTCAAATTCATACTGTGTCCGAAATTCAGCCTGTAGAGGTTTGTCGTCTCGGCGATCATAGTTTCGTTGATATAGGAATAGATATAAAGTTCGCTCCATTGCGGCCATTCGCCCCACATTGGGTCAAAAGCCGTATCCTTGCCATTGTCTGGATCATCGCCGGAAAGATATTCAAATGTACCGTGCAGAACATTTTTCTTGGGGTCGTTGAAATGATAATCAATCCTGTGGACAGTACCAAACGCCTGCATTCTTTCTTGATTGCCCGATAAAGTATGGGTTGCAGAGTTTACAGTACCTTCTTTTTCGCCAAATTGCACAGCGCCTTCAGATCTGAATTTCCAATGTTCACTGCCAAACATTGGGCCGCTCAATGCACCGCCGATAGTGTATATTTCAGCTTTCCTGCTCCAGTTGGCAGAAAAATCGCGAGGCCTTGCGTCAACAGGATTATCATTTCTATAGATGAAGTAAGCTTCTTTTTGCAGGTTTGGATTAGACTTGTCGGTCAAATACAATATTACACCCTGCTCATCCTGCTCGGTTGTATGTTTGTTTATATCGTGAAAAGGTCTTAGCCAGGCATCTTCGTCCGCTCTGTTAAAGACATAAATCATATCAAGTGTTGTATCTCTGTTGGGTATTTCATAAGTAAATCGCAGAGCATCAAAAAATCCGGTTCTCGAACCATCGAGAGGAGTGCCTTCGGCTATCAGCCAGCCTTTACCGAGAACAATATCCTGCCGACCAGCAACCATTGTCAAAGGCAAATCGAACAGATTACGCACCGTCAGGTTGAAATGATCCCACATGATTTCTTCATATTGAAAATTCTTGTCTTTATTATCAGGTTCGTCCCAGTTTCTAAACTCCCATGTCCACCTGATATTGAAATCAACATCATCAGAAAGTTTTGTCTTTGTCCACATCCTGAATCTATTTCGAGTATAATGATATGTCCTTTGCGCATCGTTATTGAGACTATCAATATTCGGAGAGTAAACATAACGCCATCTCACATCTGCTCCCATACTTAACCATGGAGTCGGATTATGGAACCAATCTCTGAACTTATCAAAGCCGGACTTGTTCGCCGAAGACGCTGTTTCTGTCGCAACAGCAGCCGTTGAAGCAGCAGGTGCAGTTGCTGCCGCAGGTGCCGGAGATGCCGTTGGTGCGGGCGTCGCAGACTTAGGCGGAGTGTTGGGCGTTGAAAATAATGATTCGGCTTTTACAATTGAAACGAGAAATGTCGCCGTGATAAGAACCGCTAAAAGTGTCAATCTTTTCTTCATGTTTTTCTCCGTAAAAACAGGCTCTTGAATATTTCATCTGAAATCGTTTATTTTATTTAGAAAAGCATTTATCCAATAATTCTTTTTTCGGCGTTTTCGTCATAAAAGCAATAATAATTGCCACAAGAATCGATATTGGCAGCGCAACAATCAGCGGGTCAACCACCGGCCAGTTAGGGAAACCCGAAAGAATACTGGTTTTGCCGTCAGTAAATTTCTGAACAATTCCAATGTCTCCCGCTTCCTGTGCCTTTACGAAAATCAGCCAAAATGATGTTGCCACAAAGCCTGTTATCATCGAAGCGATAGCAGCCGCTTTCGTCATACGCTTGAAGAATAACCCGCCTAACAGTGCTGGCAAAAAGGTTGACGCGCATAATCCGAAGAAAATAGCTGTCGCCCTGGCGATAATAATCGGGCTTTTTTGAGCAAAGTAGCTCAACACTACCGCTATCACAATTCCCAATACTATACCGCACCTTGTGATGCCCATCGTTCCGCCGGCGTGCTTGGGATTAAGCTGTTCGTAAACATCTCTGCCTATCCCCGTGCCCATCGTATGAAACTGGCTCGAAAGCGTACTCATAGCCGCAGACAGCAGCGTCAGCAAAAAGATAACACCAAACCATTTCGGCATCGCAGACGTTACATACAGCGGTATAATTTGCCCTACGTTGCCGCCTGCATACACAACCGAGATGCTTTTGCCTTTGAGAACAGCGACATCCTTACTTTCGATTATTATCGCACCGGCAGTTTCACCTGTCAGTCTGACAGGAGCCAATTTACCCTCGACATCAAGCCAGGCACCGCTTTGGTCTTTATTCATCACCTGAATTACAGCCATATTCTTTTCAGCGTCCAATACTTTTACAACGCGTCCGCTGATGTCTGCACCGTATTTATTGAAATAGGCATTGGACAAAGACCCCACAATAAAAGCAACGCCTGTCATCAAAAGAATAAAAACGCCGCCAACTGGTACAGCTCTGTTCAATTCCCTTTTGCTTTTTACCGTCATAAACCGAACGACCAACTGCGGCTGCGCCAGCACACCAATACCAACGCCCATCGTTATCGTAGATATAACCGTCCACCACAAATCATATTTCTTATCGCCGAAGCCAAACAACGGCATCGCCGTCCAGCCCTGATGCCCAATTTCTCTAAGTTTGCCCGGCACAAGTGAAGCCATATCTGTAAGAGCCTGATGACCCGCTGTCATGCCTCCGAGTTTTATGTATGTCCAGACAAGCAAAATGCCCATCCCGATAAACATAATCGCGCCCTGAAGAGCATCTGTGTACATTACGCCTTTAAGTCCGCCCATAATCACATAAGCAGCCGTAATAACACTGAAAACCAGCAATGCAACATTATAATCAATGCCAAGCTGCGTAGATAAAAACTCACTGCCGCCAATCAAAACCGCCGAAGAATACAACGGCATAAATACAAAGATTAAAACTCCCGCGAAAACCTGAATGAATTTACTGTCAAACCTTCTGCCCAAAAGTTCCGGAAACGTGTGAGCGTCGAGTGCGTGTCCCATTCTTCTTGCCGGGCCGCCGATAAACACGAACGCTATAAAGATGCCGACAAATATGTTTAAAAATGTCAGCCATAAAACGCTGAAACCGAATAAACCCGCAGCGCCGCCGAAACCGACAATCGCCGAAGTTGAAATAAACGTCGCGCCGTAGCTCAACGCCATAATGACCGGATGCGCTTTCCTGCCGGCAACAAGATAATCCGTTGCGCTTTTTGTACCCCGATAGCCGAGCCATCCGAGATACACGACAACAAGCAAGTAAACTACAACTGCCAATATTGAACCAACCCCAACCGTATTCGCCAATTCCAGATTCATAATTTAAATCTCCATGATTATTTATTCAGATGTGAAATGCGATTTGCAATACTGATATCAAAGTTTTTCTTCAACTTTGTCTTCTTCGGCTGCCCAGTGTTTGTCTTCAGCTTTGATTTCCGTAGCGCCCTTGTTCCAGGCAAAAATGCCATACACCACACACAACACCGCACTCAAGATACATAAAACGAAAACTAATGAAACCCATTTATCCTGTATCCCTAACATATCAGTCTCCATAAAAAAAACATATCAACCAACATCGTAACAAATGGTCAACATAATATTAGATTGTCGGTTATTTAACACTAAAATCTGTACTTTTTTTAACGATTTAATAACAAAACGTTTCAACTGCGTTTTTGGCACTGAAAACGCGGTTTTTAAAGACATTTTTTGAAATGACAGACCTTTCTAAATCAGAGAAAACCTGTTGAATTTGAGATTTCATAAAGATACAATTCTTTTATGAGAGTGAAACTATTACAAGTATTTCTTTTTTGTGCGGCCTTTGGTTGGGCAATCAGTATCTTTGGAATTTTCCTTCCATGGCAATCAGCCGTATTTCAATTAAAAGGTTTAGGACTAACCGAATTACCTCAAGACCCGATGCTGAATTACTGGCTGCGAATGACAGCGGGGGCTTTTACTGCTATTGGCATTTTCATTTTCATCGTCGGCTTGAACCCCAAACGCTTCTGCCCTGCTGTTCCATTGATTAGTATTTTTCTTATTTGCGAAGGATTAATTCTGCTTGTATATGGTTTAAAATTGAAACTCGAACCGGTCCCCTTTTATGTCGACACCGCATTCTGTCTTGTTACAGGTTTGGGAATTTGGTTCCTAAGAAAAGAGGCAAAAAATGAGTGAGATTTCGCCCAGAAAAGACAAACTCAATTGGGGTAAATAATTTTACCAGATTCTTGGAATCAAACGGTAACGCACTTTCTGCGTGTACTCAATATACCCCGCCAATTCATTTCGCAGCATTTTGTCCTCGAGATATGTCCTGACAATAATTGTAATCACCGCCAGACCTGCCGGAATCAGTCCCCAAAGCGAGCCGAGAGTCAAAGCCTGACTCGGCAGCCAAAACAGAACACCCAAATAGCCGGGATGTCGAACAAAGCTATAAGGCCACTGCTGCACAACATATTGCCCCCTGTCGGTTTGAATGCGCACTCTGCTGGAGAAAAAATTATTTGTGAACATCGCCCAGATAATAAACGAATACGAAATATACATCACCGCATTACTAATCACATAAACAATTACCGGAAAATTCGACGACCAGCCGAATCGACCAGCGTCAAGAGACGAAAGAGCAATTACGGCCATACACAGTAAAGTAAAAATCCTGAAAATTATTCTGTCCCACGATTTAACACCCGGCCCCGGATTAAGACGTTCACTTACAAGGTCTTTTCTATAGATATATTGACCGGTCGTCAGAATCGCAACCACACTGTAAAACACAGCAAACACCCAGCCCTGCCAATACGTAATCCTCCCCGCGAAAATAAAAATCATCGCAATGGTAGTCAAAAACGTGATTAGAGTTTTGAACAACAAGGATTGTGTCGAAATCTCTCTGTTTTGTAAATTTCCCATCTTGCAAAATATTATAAAAAAAATCGGAAAAAAGTCCAGCAAATATGTTATAATAACTGACGGCGGAATATGTATCAGACAGTTAAATATCTTGTTTTGAATTTTTTCCTCACAATTTCAGTCGGCAGCGTCGCTGCTGATTGCAGCGATTTTGAAATTGACGGTACGTACGAAGCATCGTGGGACATACCATTAATATATTTTCTGTTTAAACACGCACCGGAAGAGCCGCCGCTTCTGTACGAAGATGAGTTTCTGCCTAATTACGGTTATCTGGATACGGGCGCTTCGGGGATATTAATGTCGCGTTTGACCGTAGATCTTATGAGGATTACAACTGACGCAAATGCGGTGTTTGTCGATACGGGAGTTGCAGGTGATGAATTCTTCGATGTGTCCGAATCTTTATATATCGGAACAGCCGACTTCGACAGCGAGGACATTGAAAATCCGGATATTTATCGTCTTACCGGCCCGTGGAGATTTCAGGTCAGCGTTGAGGATTCCGAATCTCCGATAGATGTTCTTGGAATTCCTATAATGGCAGGAAAAACGGCAATTATTACTCCGGTAAAAGATTTTGAAGGTGACAGGTTTTCTACCTCCGCGGATATAAAGGACTCGAATGACGCAAATATTCCTGCAACCGATTTTCAGGTCGCTCTGCGTTTTGAAAAATATATCAATCCGTCAAATCCCGAAAACATCCTGCCTTTGCCTGCGATGGCGTATAATCCTGTGATAGATAATATCACTGTCGAGTATAATGGTGTCAGTTCTACAGGCAGCTTTCTATTCGATACCGGCGGACAAGTAAGTATCATCTCGGTTTTGCAGGGAATGAGTCTTGGACTGGTCGATGCCGATGGCGAGCCGGTAGTACCGGCAGCTTTTTATGTTGAGATAGCCGGTATCGGCGGAGGAGCAACCCTGCCGGGCTTTACGCTGGGCAGATTGTCTGTTCCGACGCTTAACGGTTTTAATCTCGTTTATCTAAACGCGCGAGTCTGCGTGCATGACATTGGCATTCTCGATGAGGATAGCGGCGAATTTATTATTCTTGATGGGGTATTTGGTGATAATTTTACCTGCTCCTCAATGGATACGAATTCGGCGGAATTGGATATGAGCTCAACACCGTTTGACCATATAGTAATCGATACGCAAAGAGGCTTGCTGGGTTTCGATGTCAATTCCACTTATTCTCTGCCAGTGTGCAGGTACACGGATTTGAAAATAGACTGCATTGTTGACATAAATGATTTATCAATTTTAAGTCAAAATTGGCTTAGAGCGGATTGCAATAACATCAACGGTTTTTGTCAGGGTACCGACATCGACAAAGACGGCAGAGTAAATTCGGGCGATTATGCGATTTTTGCGGATGACTGGCAAAGCAGAAAATGCCAATATGCATGCGGAAGCGAAAGCAATCCAAGACCAACAGCGGATTTAACCGGCGATTGTCGGGTGGATTTCGACGATTTGCAAATTGTCGCTGAAGAATGGCTCAAAACCTGCGATTGGCTGAACTTTAGATGCCGCGGCGCGGACTTGGAAAACGATGGCATAATAAACTTCAAAGATTTCAACCGGATTATCAACCAGTGGTATCAATAATCAAAATTTTCTTGACTTTTGGATACCAAAAAGAGTATATTCCCCCATCTTTAAATTTGGTTAAATTCAGGAAATTACAGTGAAAGCAAGTGAATTAAGGCCCGGAATGGGCGTCGTGATGGACGGTAAACTTTGTATTTGTGCTAAATCGGTACATGTTACGCCGGGCAATCTGCGTGCATTCGTACAGGCTAAGCTTCGCGGCGTTAAAGACGGCGTTATGTTTGAAAAGCGTCTCCGCTCAACCGAAGACCTTGAGCAGGCATTTCTCGACAGACGTGAAATGCAATATTTGTATTCCGACCAGACCGGCCTGGTACTAATGGATAATATTTCGTATGACCAATTCACTGTTCCGCTCGAAATGGTTGAAGACGTGGTTAAATTCCTGAAGCCTGATACAAGTGTTACCGCTCTTCTCCACAATGAAATTGTAGTTTCGCTTGAACTGCCGAACGTTGTCGAGTTGAAAGTTGTGGACACTGCACCGCAGCCCAAAGGCGCAACCGCTACTAATCAATTGAAAGACGCCGAACTGGAAACAGGCCTGCATACTCGCGTACCGCCGTTTATTGAGGTTGGCGAAATTATTCGTGTCAGCACTGAAGATGGCTCGTATTTAACAAGAGCAAAATAGTAAACGTTACAACGTCATTGCGACCGGAGTTCCGCGTTCGCGGGACGAAGCGGAGAAATCATTTAATAGTTCTTATCAACTGCAAAATCATCTGTACGGTTCTCGGTCTTTTTTCGAGAACATAAGTAATGTACTCAATCATTAATTCTTCTGCCTGAATTAAGGCCGCTGGTTTTACATCCGCACATTTTTCAGGATTATTAAGACAAACTGCAGTTTCCAGTGTTATCAATTTTTTATCGGCAAAGGCCGACTCACAATCTCTGCATACAAATCCGCCGCCGGCCACGCTGAAATAATATTGTTTTGAGCCTGTATTGAATTTGCGTTTGCAGTTTACGCACATATCAGTTGTCGGCATAGAACCGGTATAGGTCAGCAGGTCAAATTGAAACGCCATAAGAAACATCGGCACTTTGCTATCTGGATTTTCATCGAGTTTTTTCAGAAACGTCATCGCTTCCTCGAAAAGTTCAGGATGCGGGTCGTGTTCACGTGTGAAAAGATTTAGAAGTTCCGCTGCGAAAAAACTGCAATTAAGCGCAAGTAATTTTTTGCGAATGCCTGTACTGAAAAATGTCGGATTAAACTCTGTAAGCGTACCAAGTTTATCCCCATCTCTAATCGAGTAAACCATATCGCCCGCAGAACAAATTTCAATCGCTCCCGAAAAGGAAGTTTTTGTTGTTCTTCGCGTGCCTTTTGCGATGACAGAAACTTTCCCGCCTGCGTAAGTGAAGAAAGTAAGAATCTGCGAACTTTCGGAATAATCCGTCGAGCGGATACAAATGCCCTTATCTTTTATAAGTTCCATATACCGCTCCGAAACCGAATTCCTGAAGAATCTGGTCTTCCGTTTTGTGCATTTTCGCGGCCTTGCGAACCGTCAAATCATCGAACCCCAGTTGATGAAGCAGGCCGTGCAGAATATAAAGCACAAGCTCTGCTTCAAATGAATGCCCGCGAAGCTTTGCCTGCCGCTGTGCCAATTGAGCGTTTACAATTATATCGAAAATTTTATCGCCCGCGTCGGAGACATCAAAACTTATCACGTCCGTAACGCTGCTTTTTTTCAGGAATTCTTTATTTACTTCGACAATACGTTTATCGTTTGCGATTTCAATATTTATCAGCGCCTTTCGCAGGCCGAATTTATGTGATGTTTTTTGGACAAGCTCAACAACTCCGGCTTTTCTGAAAGGGATTGACTTGCCTTGTTTGAAAATGTTGACTTTTATGCCGGAAGGCTTGACGCTTTTTTCAGGCATTTTCATTCTCTTGCTCTTGCTTTTGTTCTGACTCTTCCTGCTCATGTTGTTCTTCCGTCGCGGTTTGATGATGCGGTTTTCCGCCGAATGTCGGATACGCTACTCTGCCATGATAATGAGCCGCAAGGCTCTTGGAGATCGTTTCCTCGATTTTGCTTAGCTCTTTCAGTGTCAGTTCACATTCATCGAATTGACCGTCCTGCAGTCGTTTAATCGCCATATTATGCACAATGGTTTCAATCTTTGTCGGCGTAATTTCCGTTTGCGCCCTCACAGCGCCTTCAACAGAATCCGCAAGCATTACAATCGCCGCTTCCTTTGACTGCGGACGAGGGCCGGAATATCTGAACTCTGATTCGGCAGGCGGAATATCGTCGCCGGCTTTTTTGCGGGCCTCGACATAAAAATATTCTATTAGTGTCGTGCCGTGATGCGTTTCAATAAACTGCCGAATAACCGCCGGCAATCCGTACTCTTCGGCAAGTTCCATTCCGTCTTTTATATGGCCGGAAATAATCAACTGGCTCATCGCCGGCGAAAGCTGGTCGTGCTTGCTGGCGCTGCCCATCTGATTTTCAATAAAATATCTTGGCTTGCCGATTTTGCCGATGTCGTGATAATACGCGCCTACTCTGCACAAGAGCCCATTAGCACCAATTGATTCCGCTGCCGCTTCTGAAATCGAACCAATCAGCAAACTATGACTGTATGTGCCCGGCGCATCCATCGCGAGTTTTTTCAGCAGAGGTTGATTGGCGTCGCTGTAATCAAGCAGCGTCATACTCGTCGCGATTCTAAAAACCTTTTCGATTAAAGGCAGAAATGCCTGTATAACCACCGCAACGCAGATAACCGCTATCATTACCCAGCCGGCATCAGCGAAAATATGACGATTAAAACCGACCTCAAAAAGATCCGTTACAAAACTTATTAAAAAAACCGCACTGCCTGCAAAAACTCCGACTTCAAGAATTTTAATTCTCGTTCTTACTTCACGAAGCAAAAAACTGCTCGTTACAGCACCTGCCACCATAGTCAAAAATAAACTGAAATCTGTTTCATGGCCGGACGCAAGGCAGGCAAGCATAGAATATGTAATACTCATCGCCAGCGCAAAACGCTGTTCATAAACAATGGCCAAAACTATCGATCCGCCTACCGCAACCGCGACAGTTATATAAAGACTGCCCGGAAAAAGTGCGCTTAATTTTGTCAGGACAAGCAAGATTAAAAACAGGCAAACAATCGCAGTAGATCGCAACGGACTTTTCAAAAGTAGGGAATTATAACGATAAATATATAAACCGCTCGAACAGCAAATGGCCGCGACTAAAATAACAATTGAGATTACCTGATGGACGGGACGATAATTAAATGCACTGTGAGTCAGATTGATGCTTAAAAGAAAACTGGACATGATGGCAAAAACCAGAAGTATCGCGACTTCAAGCAAAAGCCCGCTGTTGACAAAACTAACCAGCTTCGCAAACTTGTCGGCTGCGATAGCTTCACGAAGCTGCTTTCGCCTCGGACTCAAATTTTTTTTAAAAAATCCCATTATTGCGATTTTCTCTTTTTCTTTGCTTCGTACGCCTGGACGATATTCTGCACTAAATTGTGCCTTACAATATCCGTATCGTCAAGCCCAATTAACGAAATACCGTTAGTGCCCGCAAGCGTCTCCATCGCGTCGAGCATACCGCTTTTCTGCCCGCGATCCAAATCCGTTTGCGTAATATCGCCGGTGATAATCATTTTCGAGCCTCTGCCCATACGCGTCAGAAACATAAGCATCTGCGTCGGCGATGTATTCTGCGCCTCATCGCAGATGATACACGCCTCATTGAGCGTTCTGCCCCGCATAAAAGCCAGCGGAATAACTTCGATTATATCCATATCCGCAAGTTTTCGCATCTGCGCAAAATCCATCATATCTTCAAGACTGTCAAACAACGGCCGCAGATACGGATTTACTTTTGCTTCTATATCGCCCGGCAAAAACCCGAGCTTTTCACCCGCTTCAACCGCAGGCCGGGCAAGTACAATCTTACGAATTTGTTTTCTCTTCAGCATTGACACCGCGACAGCGACCGCAAGATAAGTTTTTCCCGTTCCCGCAGGCCCCGTACAAAAAGTCAAATCGAAATTCAGCATCGCCTCAATATATCTTCGCTGTCCCCGCGTAAAAGGCTTTATCATCTTCTTGGGCGAGAACACCGAGACACCAAACCCTTCATCCGGCTCGATGCTCACTTCTACTTTGCTGATTAATCCGACAACATCGTTAGCGTCGAGTTTGCCGAACCTGCCCAAATGTTTCTGCATCAATTCGACAACCTGCTCCGCTTTTCTGACCGCTTCTTCCTGTCCGACTATCACAACCGCGTCATCGCGTGCCGTAATATTAACGCCGCATCGTGCGCGAACTATTCTTAAATGCTCATCTGCGGGCCCGAAAATTTCGAGCCGCTTTTTAGAAAACAATTGTACTGTTAATTCCAATTTGCTGCCTTATATAACAAATAAAAAATATAAATACGCTAAAACACCTGCTGCCAGCGGTGAATCGATGACATCCAGCACGCCGCCGAAACCCGGCACGAATGCCGCCGAATCTTTAGTCTCGGCCGCTCGCTTGAGCATCGACTCGGCCAAATCGCCAAGCTGCCCGACAAAGGCAAACACCGCGCCGAATAGAACAGCCGGCAATATCGGCATTATATCAAAAACTTTGGCAAATATCGAGGCCGCAATTACCGAAAATAACACCCCGCCGCCCATACCTTCCCAGGTCTTTTTCGGGCTGATAATCGGTGAAAATTTGTGTTTGCCGCAAATCCGGCCAACTGTGTAAGCTCCTATATCGCAGAACTTTACGACAAAAATAAACATCAGGAACGCAAACGGCCCAAAGTCGATTCGCAGTTTCATAACAAAACTTGTCAAAGCGCCAAGATAGCAAATCGCAAGCAAATTACCTCCGATATTTGCGAACGCCCCGACAGCGGCATACCTCATTCCCTGCCATAAAAAAATCGCAAGAGTACTCAAACTGAACACTGAAATAAAATAGATTGCCGCGAACCTGATGCTGTCTTCCTCGAAAAATTGAGCAAGATACCATCCGCCTGCAAGCAGAATGCTTGAGGTAATGGTAATAGGCAGAAAAATTTTCGCGCCACTTGAGCCGATGAGTTTGCCGAGTTCAATATTTGCCGGCACCGCGACAAGAACCAGGAATATTAAAAGTATTGAGCCTTGAACAGGCAAATCGTTTTTTTGCGCACTCAAACTGCCGTCGAGATAGCCGTCGAGCAATATCAAACCAACAAAAAATATCGTCATCAATGTTCCGAATATCAGTCTGTATTTGAGCACAAATTTTTCCCTTAAAATTTATACCAGTCCCGGCTTAATATCACCCAGTCTGCGTGCGCGTTTGGAATATTCAAGTATCGCTTTGTCAATATCTTCAGGCATAAAATCCGGCCAGAGGGTATCAGTAATATAAAACTCGGCGTAAGAAATCTGCCAAAGAAGAAAATTGCTGATTCGTTTTTCGCTCGATGTGCGTATCAGCAAATCAGGGTCAGGCAGCCCGGCAGTATAAAGACTGTCGTTGACAAGCATCTCGTCAATCTGGTCAACAGTAATCGTGCCATTCATACAGTCCTGTGCAATTTTTTTTGCCGCGTCGATAATTTCTTCTCTGCCGCCGTAATTTAGCGCAAGAGCAAGAACCATACCCGAATACTCTGATGTAATCTCGATTGTCTTATGAAGTTCTCGAACAAGTTTTGGCGGAAGTTTTTCCGTTCTGCCAAGATGCACAAGCCGAACATTGTGTTCTTTGAGCGTTTTGCGTATTCCAACAAGATAACGTATATAAAGCTGCATTAAAAACGCAACTTCCAGTTTCGGCCTCTTCCAGTTTTGCATACTGAAAGAATAAAGAGTCAGACATTCGACTCCTATATCAACGCAGTAATCGACAATTTTCTCGACAGTCCTTGCCCCCTGGCGATGTCCCTGAAACCGCGGAAGCCCGCGATTGGTCGCCCATCTGCCGTTGCCATCCATAATAACTGCGATATGTTTTGGAAATTGAGCTACTTCAATGCCGAGCCGTTTGGCGGCAGCTATACGATTTGTCTCAATTGAGGGAATTCCGTTAGGCACTTTTACTTCCTGAATATCGTTTGTTTTCTCGAAGGCCCAACGCCAATGATATTAACAGGAAGTCCAACCGCTTCTTCCACTGCTTTGACATATTGACGTGCCTGTTCCGGAAGTTTTTCAAAACTGTCAACCTGGCTCAAATCCTGACCAAAACCTTTTATAGTTCTGTAAACGCATTTCACTTTCGCAAGCCTGTCTATATTCGACGGGAACATTTTTACCGGTTTACCGTCGATTGTATAGCCTGTGCAAATCTTCACTTCATCAAGACCCGCCAGCGTATCGAGGTGCATCATCGCGATTTCATTTATACCGCCGATTTTCGCAGCGTATTTGACAACCATCGCATCGAACCATCCGCATCTTCTCGGCCTGCCGGTCGTTGTGCCGTATTCATGGCCTTTGTCGCGAATATACTGTCCTGTTTCGTTTTCAAGCTCTGACGGAAACGGCCCTGCGCCAACGCGTGTCGTATATGCCTTCACAACACCAATGAAATTATCAATCATCTGCACCGGCACGCCGCAGCCCGGCCCTACGCCGAGAGAGCTGGCATTTGAGCTTGTTACGTAAGGAAATGTACCATGGTCAAGGTCAAGCAAAGCGCCCTGTGCGCCTTCGAAAAGCAAATTCTTCTTCGCTTCGATTTGCTCGTGCAGATAAGCCGTTGTATCACAGACGTACTTTGAAAGTCTTTGCGAATACACTTTGCATTTTTCGTAAATTTCGCCCACATTCATCGGTGCCGCATTATATAACGCACCAAAAATCTTATTTTTGTATGCAACGATATTTTCGAGTTTATCTTTTAATTTATCAATCTCGAGCAAATCAGCCATTCTGATTGCGTAACTTCTGCCGACTTTATCCGAATAACACGGGCCGATTCCACGAACAGTTGTTCCGATTTTATCCTTACCAAGAGATTCTTCACGAAGCCCGTCTTCTGCCTTGTGATAATCGAGAACAACGTGTGCGTTCTCACTTATAAAAAACCTGCCGTCGAGAGTTATGCCTCTTTGAGCCAGCGAATCAATTTCAGCCAGCAAAATTTCCGGGTCAACAACAACGCCGTTGGCTATAACACAAACAGTATTTGGCCGTATCGCACCACTCGGAAGAAGATGAAGCGCAAATTTTGTATCGCCGATAACAACTGTATGTCCTGCGTTAGCGCCGCCACCGTAACGGACAACAATATCGTTCTTCTCGGCAAGTATATCAACGACTTTGCCCTTACCTTCATCGCCCCATTGTAATCCTACGACACAAATGTTCATATTTTATCCTTATTGAATATTGAAGATAGAAGATTGAAGATTTTTTGAAGAAGATTGTAAATTTTCAATCTACAATCTTCATTTTTCAATCATATTTTAGCCTGTTATTTGGGACACAAGGACTTCCAAAACTTCGTCCATATTGTCCCAGCTTTTGTTGCTTATTTTCTTCTCGGCAACTTTGCCGTCTTTACCTTTATACGTTATAATAAAAGTTCCCTTTGCGTCATAATCGGTTTTATTAATGCTCTCGATTGACTTATACGGTATTTCTTCGATATCGCTAAGAATAAGCTTTTCGTCGGCGGCGACAATCCTCTTATTTCTCATCGAATACGCGTATATTGCCACCAAACAAGCAGCACCAATCATATATGGCGGAGCTTTGCGATGGAAAACAAGTGTAGGGTCAGCCTTTCCATCCTTCGTGTGTTTCGCGATTAATTTCTGATTGTATTTACCATCGTAAAGAAACCAGACACCCGCAATAAACAGAATCATAAACCAGATTTTATAGTTTGTCTTTTTGTACTTGGCGAGTGGCGCAACAACAGCCATTTTTAACCTCCGTAAAAATCCATTTTCCTATTTATTTTTATCTCCGATGTGCGATAGCATTCGTCAAAGGCATAACAATATTCGGCACAACCTTTTCATCCATATATTCAACCGCAATACCGCAAATTTTATCGAACATTTTATCCATTTCAAATTCCTGCCCAGCCTGCGGATATTGTCTGATTGTCAAAAACAGACTTATAGGCTTATCCGAATCGAATTTACCGCCGCGGATTTCAGACTCTTCAGTTCGCGACTCGATGGCAAGCCTTGCCCTTGTCGAGCAGTCTTCATTGAGTGCGATTATAATTGAAGGCGAAAGATTAATCGGCCCCGGCCCGGGAACATCGAACACTCTCGAAAAAGCCGAACCGCCGAACAATGCTTCAGCGATAATATCATTATGATTGCCGGCATAATCGAAATCCATACCGAAAGTCAAATCGATGGATTCAATATCAAGACTGCGGACGCCGAGCATATAAGGAACCAAACCTATTACAAACTTCGGCAGATCCAATGCTTCCTGAAAAGTCGTCGGATTTGCACAGCCTGCGCCAAGCCTGTCGGAATCGACACTTGCCCAGCGATTCAGTTCAGACTGGCTCGACTCTTCCAAACTGTATTCGCTTCCATCCCTGTTGAGAATTGTCATCGGGGAATATTGCTTTTTGATACGCTCAAAAAAAGACAGCAGAATATCCCTGTCCGAAGGCAAATCGAAACGGGTGTTTATATACATATCTACATAAAAATCGTCGCAAAACGAATTATAGCTTATCGACATAGAATGTCCTGCTCCAAAAACCAGTTACGAAAGCATTATCTCATAAAGGTGTGATAAAAACAAATAAATTTCTCCACTGCGGGCATATAAAACACGACCGAAAACATACCTGAAAGGTATTATTTTGCGGTCAACAACCAAAACACCAATATTGCGGCGATAATCCTGTAGATGCCGAATGGGGTAAGGCCGTGGTTGGTGAGCCATTTTACAAATCCTTTTATTGCCAGAATGGCGAAAATCATACTGAAAAGCAGCCCCACCGCCATACCATCAAACCCAACAACCTGTGTAAGAACCGCCCAATCTTCCAGACAGGATATAAATGTTGCCCCCAAAAGAGTCGGAAGCGCCAGAAGAAAACTGAATTCCGCGGCCGTAACCATATCCAGTCCGACCAGTACCGCTGCTACAATCGTAATCATACTTCTTGAAGTTCCCGGCCACATCGCCAGAACTTGAGCGATACCTATGATTGCCGCCTGCCAATAAGAGATATTTACAATTCCAATTACAGACAATCGTTTTTTTCTGAACCCCATACACTCAACGATAATCATTATCACACCGCCGACAGCCAAACCGTAAGCGACAGGAACAGGAGCAAAAAGCTGCTGCTCGATAACTTTGTGCAGCGGCAAGCCTATTATTGCGGATGGCAAAAACGCAACCAGCAAAAGGAAAAACAATTTTAAACCATCACGATTCCTCCCCAGCAATCCTGTACAAATATCAACAACCCTTCTGCGATAGAGTCCGACCACCGCCAGAATCGCTCCAGACTGTATAACAATGTTAAAAGAATTAATCGCTTCCATTTTATCTTTATCTAAAACTCGCCCAAACGGCCCAATATGGTCGCTAAAATGCGTCAATCCCATAAAATGGCCGGCAAGAATAAGATGCCCGGTCGAAGAAACAGGCAGATATTCCGTCAGGCCTTCTACTATTCCTAATATCGCGGCGTGAACAACAGATATTTTCTGAACGTCCGACTGCTGCTGAACATCGTTCACGTCCCCGTTTGCCGCGAAAATAAAAAATGAAATACTAAAAACAAACAGGAGTGTAAAGATTAACTTGTGTCGTTTCATAATTGCTCAAGAAAAATGGAAATGTAAAAAAAATCAACTGCCCATTACAACGAATCTTGCAAGGTAGGTAACAATGCAGACAACCGTCCCTGCCATTACGCCGGCAACCAAATCGTCCGCAAGAATACCCAAACCTCCGTTAAGCTGCTCCATTTCGCGAACAGGCGAAGGCTTCCAAATATCAAAAATTCTGAAAAGTATAAACGCCGCTATCGCAGGCGGTAAAACTTTACCACTGGTTACAGCCGCTGGGAATAACGCGACTGCCTGGCCGGCGAATTCATCTATCACCACCCAGCCGGGGTCTTTTCGGCCGAAATGTTTGGCAAAAAACACACATAAGACACTTGATATTACGATAGCCGCCAGAAGAAAAACAATCGAGATCATCTGTATCGGCCAAAAATAATGAACAGCCAGAAACGCCGCCAGCATCAGCAAACTGCCGAATGTGCCGGGCATCACAGGTATAAACCCTATGCCAAAACAGGAAAGTACCATATTTTTCATTTTCATAAAGAGTAGTATAATCCTTAAAAATTAAATTAAAACTAAAAAAACTTCCGAAAATTGATTGACTTACGCCTGTTTAAAAGCTATTATTATTGCAACATTGTTGCAATACGAGACAGGACTATGAATATCGAAGATATTCACAAAACTATAAAATCCAAAGGCAAACGCCTGACAAAAGTCCGCAAAGCGATTATTGAAATCCTGATTCAGTCGCCTTGCCTGCTTTCAACGTCTGACCTTCTGTCAAAACTCAAAGCCCGCAGAATCCAGCCGGACAGGTCAACAATGTACCGCGAACTAATGTTTCTGGTGCAAAACAGTATTATTAATAAAAATATCATCGCGCAAAAAGATTATTTCGAACTGCCGACCGACCATCACCATCATCTGGTCTGCACCGGCTGCAACGCCATCAAGAAAGTAATTATGGGCAATCATCTGGTCAAAGAAGAAAAACTGCTTGAAAAAAATCATGAATTTACGATTACAAACCACTCTGTAGAGTTCTACGGCCTTTGCAGAAACTGCCGGAAATAATAACTATGAAAAAAATCATATTCACAATACTTGTTATATTAATAATTATGGCTGGACTTTTCACAGCAGTAAAATCCAGCCGCAAGCTTCAGCGGGATGACGGTAAAATCACAATTGTTACAACGCTGTTCCCGTTATACGATTTCGCGAAAACAATCGGCGGCGATAAGGTTAATGTCTCGCTATTACTGCCGCCCGGCGTTGAGCCTCACTCATTTGAACCAACCCCCGGCGATATCGCGAAAATCAGCAATGCTGATATTTTCATTTTCACCGGCGAATTTATGGAGCCATGGGCACACGAAATTTTGAGCGGAATTTCGAACAATAAACTTATCGTTGTTGTTGCAAGCACAGATATAAGTCTGATACCGGCGGCACAAAAACACGAACACCATCACGAACAAAACGAAGAAGCTGAGCACCATGAACAACACGTACATAATGAACATGAAGGTATGGACCCGCACATCTGGCTTGATTTTGATAATGACAAAATAATTATCGACAATATCACAAACGCTCTTTGCAAAGCTGACTCCGCGAATACTGATTTTTACAAAAGCAATGCCGAAGATTATAAAACGAAACTTACTCAACTTGATAATTCCTACAAAACACAACTTTCCGGCTGCAAAAGCAGGACAGTTATTTTCGGCGGCCATTATGCTTTCGGCTATCTGGCGAATCGATACGGCTTACAATATCTCGCCGCACAGGGACTTTCGCCGGATTCAGAACCAACCGCACAGGACATCATCACACTTATCGAACAAATCAAAAAAGAGAACGTTCATTATGTTTTTTATGAAGAGCTGACAAGCCCGAAAATCGCGGAAACTTTGACTAATGAAACCGGTACAAAAATGCTCCTGCTCAACGCCGGCCATAATGTCAGCAGAAAAGATTTGGAAAATAATGTTTCATTCATTGATATAATGGCTGAAAACCTGCAAAATTTGAAAACAGGATTGGAATGTAAATAAAAAAATGGCAATCATAAAAATTAATGATGTCTCAATCTCTTACAATGCTCACG
Source organism: Planctomycetaceae bacterium (assembly GCA_021371795.1). Classification (NCBI taxonomy): domain Bacteria; kingdom Pseudomonadati; phylum Planctomycetota; class Planctomycetia; order Planctomycetales; family Planctomycetaceae; species Planctomycetaceae bacterium. Next base: position 216,283 of record JAJFVK010000013.1, read on the forward strand.
AAGCATTGAAGGATGTTTCGTTTGCAATCGAACCGGGCGATTTTATCGCACTTGTCGGCCCGAACGGCGCTGGCAAGACAACGCTTGTAAAATCTATTTTCGGCCTGGTATCGCTAAATTCAGGAGACATAGAATTATTCGATACGCCGGCAAAAAGATTCGCCGATTGGGGCAAACTCGGCTATCTGCCGCAGCAGTCTTCGACAATCAATCCGCTTTTCCCGGCAACCGTTGAAGAAGTAATAGAGCTTGGTTTGTTATCGCAAAAGAAAAATCCGAAAAGTATTACCGGTGAAGACAAAACAAAGGTCAATGAAATAGTCGAAAAATTAAAAATAACTGACTTAAAAGGAAGAATGCTAAGTGAGCTTTCCGGCGGTCAGCAGCAAAAAGTCCTTTTGGCACGCTGTCTTGTTTCCAACCCGCAACTGCTGATTTTCGATGAGCCTTCGACAGCGCTCGACCCGGATTCGAGAGAATCTTTTTTTGAGCTTATCAAAAATTTAAACAAGCAGGATGGCATTGCGATATTATTGATTACGCACGATGCCGGTTTCGTAGGAAAATACGCACAGAAGATGCTCTACCTCGACAAAAAAATTGTTTACTTTGGCAATTTCCGAGAATTTTGCAAGTCGGATGATATGCGTCAGTTCTTCGGCGAACATTATCAGCATATAATCTGTCACCAGCATGATCATAAGAGCACAAATTAATGGAAATAATAAACTTTTTACAATACGCATTCATTCAAAAGGCTTTTCTGGCCGGTTCATTCATCGCTGTAACTTGTGCGGCGTTGGGAATGTTTCTGGTTCTTCGCAAAATGTCGCTGATTAGCGACGGCCTTTCGCACGTAAGTTTCGGCGCAATCGCTATCGGCCTGTTTTTCGGCACATACCCGTACTATATCGCGGTTCCGATTGTTATGGCTGCTTCATATTTGATTTTGAAAATCACTGAAAAGGCGAAAGTTTATGGCGACGCGGCTATCGGCATTGTCTCGGCTGTCGGCATCTCCGGCGGCGTGATTATCGCGAGCCTTTCAAAAGGTTTTAACGTTGACCTTCTTAGTTATCTTTTTGGAAATATTCTTTCCATCCGAACAAGTGAAGTAGTCTTGTCCGTACTGCTTTCGCTTGTCGTACTGGCGATTCTTTACTATTATTACTGGGATTTATTTTCCGCCACGTTCGATGTCGAATACGCAAAAACCACCGGCATAAAAACCAGCCGAATCAGTGTGGTTTTGACACTGCTAACATCTCTTGTGGTTGTGCTTTCTGTGAAAGTTGTCGGCGTTATGCTCGTATCATCGCTTATGATTTTGCCTGCCGCAGCCGCACTTCAAAACGCAAAGGGGTTTCGTGCCGCGATTTTCATTGCATGCTGTTTTTCGCTGATTTCCGTTTTGCTCGGCATAACATTTTCGTTTTTCCTCGATATACCGGCCGGTGCAACGATTGTGATGATTAACGCTGTGATTTTCGCTTTGGCGGTAATCTATAAAAGAATCGCTTAATTTATTTAATCATCTCTAGACAATACCTGTCCGTCATTCCGGAAACATAATCGCACACTGTTCGTTCCAGACCGAATTCAGGAATAAGGTTTTGATAAAATTTCGGCATCAGCGTCGGGTTATCGCGGAATTTGCAGAAGACTTTTGTCAGCCATTCTTTTGCCTGCGATGAAACTGCTTTGACAACCGGATTTTCGTACATATTCTTCAGAAGGAAAATCTCAAGTTCACGAAGTCCCTTTTCAGATTCGTCGCTGATTGCGATAAGATTATCGCTTCTATCGAGCACCTGCTGTAAGTTTTGAATATTTTCTTTTTTGATTAACGCTTTGCTTGTTTCAATGCAATCGCCGACAAGCATATCGATAATAACTTTCGCGATTCGCATATACTTAATTGCACCGCTTCCGTGAGCTTCCGCCTGACATCTCACTATTGCCCCTTTGCAGAGGTCGAGATTTTTTATCATTTCATAATTCAGAACTTTTGCGCGAAGGCCGTCCTCCAAATCGTGGCAGTTATAAGCGATTCTGTCGGCAAGATCAGAGATTTGCCCTTCCAGCGAACAATTTATTTCCGGATATTTCTGACTTCTTAAAGGATTGTCGAAATGTGTTTTATGCTTGGCAAGTGACAGCCTGGTTTCGTACATCAAATTTAAGCCGACAAAATCAAGATATGGCTTTTCAATCTGATCTACAATTCGCATTGTTTGAGAATTATGCTCGAACCCGCCGAAATCCTTCATCAATTCATTTAACGCCGCTTCACCGCTGTGGCCGAACGGGCTGTGTCCCAAATCGTGCGCAAGACAAACAGCTTCAGTGAGAGCCTCGTTCAATCCAAGTACTTTTGCGATAGTTCTGCCAATTTGCGAAACTTCGATACTATGCGTAAAACGCGTTCTATAATGGTCATTGATTTGCGTTGTAAAGACCTGTGTTTTGCCCTCAAGTCTTCTGAACGCAGATGTGTGAATAATTCTGTCCCTGTCACGCTCGAATGCTCCGCGATATGCGTGTTGGGGCTCTTTGAACTGCCTGCCTTTGCTGTTGGCCTCGGTTACTGCATAAGCTTGCAGAGAATCAGACATAGTTATATTCCCGGCAGATTATTTTTTACGCTTATATCTTTAAGTTGGCTATATAACTCCCGCATCCCCTGGCTGATTACATCTGTTCCGCCGCAAACTTCCATAAAGTTCGTATCGCCGTCCCATCTGGGCACAATATGAATATGCAAATGACCCGGCACGCCCGCACCTGCGCATCTGCCGAAATTCATCCCGACATTAAAGCCGTGCGGATTGACCGCCAGTTTCAAAGCCTTTTGGCATGCGACGATGAGTTTATTGGCGTCCAGAAGTTCCTCATCGTTCAATCCCTCGAAATCCGGAACATGTTTAATCGGTGCGATAAGCAGATGCCCGTTATTGTATGGAAAACGATTAAACATTACGATCGCTGTTTTAGTTCGCCAAAGCACAAAATTCTCGCAGTCTTCTGCGGGATTCTGCACATTATGACAGATAAAGCAATCGTGTTTTTCCGCCAGACCTTTGATATATCCGATCCTCCACGGCGCCCAAAGATTAAATCGCTTCAATCAGGGGTCTCCCTTCGCTTATTCGACAAGCGTCATTGTTATCTTCTGCTCGATTGTTATATTCGGCGTAAGTTCATCACTGCCGAGTCCAAATATCGACGCGCTGACTGTCGCTTCATATTCCTGTGTATCGCTTTTGATTCTGCCTTTATCGATATCGAAAAGCTGTTTGCCCTGCCCTGTTATAGCAAGCACTTTATATCCCTGCAGAAAACCAAACATACCTTTCATCTGGAATCCACCGCTGTACGGCAGTGTAACATCCGCAGGTGTTTTGCTCAAACTGTATGTGCTTGCGATTGCTGCAAGATTCTCATTACCGGCCTTTTCAACGCCTGCCAGTTTATATTCGACATTTCTGCCGATTTTGGAAACGTAAGGCATCGGAGCCAAAAGTTTAGAACTCCACTTGCTTTTCTTATCAATTCCTTTGAGCGGGTTTTTAATAGTTGCCGTCGAATCCCATATATTAGATTGCGTTGCGAGGAAATCCATTACCATATCAGGATTTTTAACTTTGCCTCTCTTTGTTTCCCCGCCGCTAAACGCTTTGTCAGCCAGTTCTTTGGCAGTGCTGTCCAATGAGGAATAATCCATGATTTTTCCGGTAGGACTGATTGTCAACGTAAAACTTTTTCCTGCAAGGCTCTCCACTGCATCAGTTTTGTCCTGTGCTCTGCCGGAGCCTGTTCGCATAACTTTCGCGGAATTGCAGGTGGCCTCGATAACGGAAACGCCGGTCGGGTCAACTTTGACAGGTTTGTATGCGATTTGCATTTCGAGCTTTTCTATTTGCGTTTGCTCTTTGCCGTCCTGCTTGCCCTTTGAGTATTTGCCGCTCGGGTCAAGATTGACGTGCATTGTTCTTTCGCAGACAAAATTATAAACAAGCGTCTGATTTGGCTCGAAATCAACACTCAAAAGCAAAGGGCCTTTTAAATCAGCGCCTTTTGGCACTTCTGTTTTTTGCTGCTGCTGACAGCCTGTGAAATAAAAAGCCGTTATACCTACTACCAAAACCGCAGAAATCCATTTCTTCATAATTTTACTCGCAATCCGTTAGTTATTTTAAAAAAAGTTAATCGACTCTCTCAATACTGTAATTGTATGTGAATCCCATTGTAAGCTGGTCAGGCCCTTTATCGCTTTTCTGTTCTTCTGATGATTCTGCTGCCAGCCACTGTGCTTTTAATGTTTCGTTATAGCTCTTGATTTGGCCGGTTGTAAGATTGATTATCATTTTACCGGTATAATTGTCTTTTTCATCGAACATATTCGCGAACATTCCCATTCCGGCGTCTTTTTCATTTGTGCCTTCGACTCTCTTGGAACTCGGAACCGCGTTCATCTCAATGGTCGCGATAACTTGGCCGTTTTCATCTTTCGTATCAGTCAGTGTATAAATTTTCTCAAAACTCTTTGACCTCAACATTCCTGCCGGAGATGTAGCCAGCGAACTCCACTTGTCGCCTTTTTTGCACGGCCCTTTTGCGTCCAGAAACGCCATTACCTGATGACGTCTTGCGATTTCTTCATCGCTTAGCAGTCTGGCCGCAATTTTTTCATCCGCTCCGCCTTTTACTGCTGCTCTGGCGGCTGCCGCGTCAACAACTTCAACGCTTCCCTTCGGTGAGAATTTAATCTTATAGCTTGCGCCGATGAGTTTCATCAAAGGCGAAGCTTTGTCATTTGCATTTTCGCTGTCGAATCCGACTTCCTTGCCCTGTGAATCGGTGGAAGTTTGTTTCAACTGTTTAACGGTGATATTCGCCGTTGTGTTGCCCTGTGCGTCAACAGATTCGACTTCCTGCGTAAATACCATTACGATGTCGCCGCCGGTATGACGTTCTTTTGTCTTATTAATTGACGGCTGAATAAACTGGTAATCCTTGCTCGACCCTGTAACAACCTTATAAGTAGTTACGCTTTTGGCCGCCGGCGTCAATTTCATCTCGGCATTCGGTACACATCCTGTTAACACTGCCGCTATTGTACATACACAAATTACTTTGAAAAGTGTTCCAACTTTCATTGCATTCTCCTAAAATCAATCAAGTAAAATAGTTAATCCATTAATAGTACAAACCGGAATTATAACAAGTATAATTTCCAGAGCAATTTTTTTTGTAAAAAATATGGTACGGCATCCAAAATAAGGAACTAAACAAACCTGCTCCCTCTGTTTTTCCCTTGCGCAAAATTGCAAAATAAACGCTTCGAAACATATAAAAAACAATTAAAAACCTTTCAAAACAGCTTTAAAACATAGCGAATTTCGTAAATTCACGTGCGAAAACAACTCAAAAGTCTGCGTTTTCAACACCTCTCAACAAAAATCAACAAAGATTTGTAGCAAATTGACAAAAAATGTGAGTAAATTCGTAAAAAAAAATAAAAAAATAACAGAAAAAATTAAAGATGACTAGTGTCCACAAAAATATGCGCAAGCTATGAGACAAAAAAGTAAAAAGGTCAAGTTTTCCTCAACTTTATACGGGTATTATACCATATTTTTGTCGGGAAATCAAGAAAATTTCGCAAAAAAATTTAATCACAGATTACACGGATCTACGCTACGCTCCGACACGGATTTTTTTGCACCACCCCCGCCTGCGCGGGGCAGGCTCCGAAAAGAAGGACACGAAGATTTATTTTTTATTCCAAACCTTCTATCGCATTTCTAAATTCCAAATACTCCGATTCGGTCATACTCTCTCTAACCGCAACATCATTCTCCCATACATCATCCAAGCAATTCACACCACCATTTCCGACTCCGCGGAAATGGTACGCATCGCCGTTCCGGCGACGGCTAAACTTTCTGATGACTGCAACATCATCATTTGCGAGCCAATCAATGTCGGTCTCGGTTACATAAGGTTGTTATACGCAAACGAAAATTTTCCGCTTATTCGTTTATTTCTTATGTATTTGTGTTTATAATACCCATTGAACTAATTGTAAAAAAATTTGTAACTTATTTAGGAGTAAATACCTATGAAAAGTGACGCCGTCAAAAAAGGCTTCCAGCACGCCCCTCACAGAGCACTGCTTAGAGCCTGCGGTCTAAAAGATTCCGACATTAACAAGCCATTCATCGGCATAGCAAACAGCTTTTGCGAAGTCGTGCCCGGCCATAAACACTTAAATATTGTAGCTCAAAAAGTCAAAGCCGCGGTTAGAGCCGCCGGCGGAGTACCTTTTGAGTTCAATACCATCGCTATATGCGACGGCATCGCAATGGGACATACCGGTATGAAATATTCACTGGCATCCCGCGAAATTATCGCTGATGCGGTTGAATCTATGGTTCGCGCTCATTGCTTTGACGGTCTTATCTGCATTCCGAACTGCGACAAGGTTACGCCGGGAATGTTAATGGCATCCGTTAGAGTTAATGTCCCGACAATTTTCATCTCCGGGGGGCCGATGGCTGCCGGCAAAGACTCAAAAGGCAATGCCGTCGATTTGATTTCCATTTTTGAAGGCGTCGCGTCATACAAAGCCGGCAAAATCAACGCGAAAAGACTGCACGAACTCGAATGCACCGGCTGTCCGTCTGTCGGAAGCTGCTCGGGTATGTTCACGGCCAACAGTATGAACTGCCTTTGCGAAGCTATCGGTATGGCACTGCCGGGCAACGGAACTGTCCTTGCCATCAGCAAAGAAAGAGACAAACTCTACAAAGCGGCCGGCAAACAGATTATTGAATTGGTTAAGAAAAACTTAAAACCGTTAGACATCATCACACCAAAGTCAATCGACAACGCTTTCGTTCTCGATATGGCAATGGGCGGTTCAACAAATACCGTTCTGCACACTCTGGCAATCGCAAACGAAGCTGAAATAAAATACGACCTCGAGCGAATCAACAAAATCAGCAAGAAGTGCCCGAACATCTGCAAAGTTTCACCGTCAAGTCACTGGCACGTTGAAGACGTCAACGCCGCCGGCGGTATCAGTGCGATTTTAAAAGAGATTAGCAAAATCAAAGGTATGCTGAATCTCAATTGCAAAACCGTTACCGGAAAAACTCTCGGCCAAAACATCGCCAAAGCGAAAATCAAGAATTACGAGTGCATACACAAACTCAAAGACGCATATTCAAAAACTGGCGGCCTTTCAATTCTCAAAGGCAACCTCGCACCGAACGGCTGCGTAGTAAAAACCGCAGGCGTTGCGGCGAAAATGCTAAAACACACCGGCCCTGCTGTTATATTTGAAAGCCAGGAAGAAGCCTGCGATGGCATCCTCGCCGGCAAAGTAAAAGCAGGCGATGTTGTGATTATTAGAAACGAAGGCCCGAAAGGCGGCCCCGGTATGCAGGAAATGTTAAGCCCGACAAGCTATATTATGGGTGCAGGCCTCGGCGAATCAGTCGCGCTGATTACCGACGGCAGATTCAGCGGCGGAACTCGCGGCGCATGCATCGGCCATGTAAGCCCGGAAGCATCGGTCGGCGGGCCAATCGGTCTGGTTAAAAAAGGCGAAATAATCGAAATCGATATCCCTGCGAAGAAAATTTCGGTAAAAATTTCGAATGCCGAACTTGCCAAACGCAGGAAAAAATTCGTCGCTCCGAAACCAAGAATCACAAAAGGCTCGCTCGCTAAATATGCCGCGATGGCAACCAGCGCAGACACCGGCGGAATTCTGAAATGGTAAAAAAGGAAAAACTTTTTGAGTAAATTTTCAAAAAAATCTAAAGCTCCAACTTGCTATATTATTGCCGGGCCGAACGGCGCTGGAAAGACAACGTTTGCGCTTACTTATTTACAGGAAATAGCAGGTTGTCGAAACTTTATAAATGCGGATTTAATCGCACATGGACTTTCACCTCTTGATTATCTGGCCGCAGAATATGAGGCTGGCAGGATTTTTTTAAAAGAAATATACTCAAATATTGAGCGAAGGATTGATTTTGCTTTTGAAACAACACTATCTGGACGAAGTTGTATTAGCCTACTAAAAAAGCTCAAACTCGATGGATGGAAACTTGTACTATTTTTCCTTTGGATTCCAAATGCAGATTTTTCCAAGAAAAGAATCAAAGAGCGCGTCGCACATGGCGGCCATAACATTCCGTCTGAAACTGTTGACCGGCGGTTCCCCAGAGTAATGGGCAATTTCATAAGAACGTATATTCCTTTATGCGACAATGTTTTTTGTTATGACAATTCCAACCCTAAACCTTGTCTGATTTTTGAACAAGACAAAAAAGGGATGAGAGTTGCACAAAATGATATTTATTTGCAGATTGTGAGGTTTTCGCAATGACCACAAAAGAAACCAATAAAATGGCCAAAGCAGCACAGAAAACTCTGCGCAAAGCGGTTGTACGGGATTTTCAGCGAAAAGCATTGCTTGGGCAATATGTTGTAATAAATCAAAATGGAAAAACTCGACGAATTTCAGCAAGAGAGGCTTTGAAAATTGCCAAGAAAAAATAATAATTGCTGGTACGCGGCCGGTCTGCACTTTGAGTGTCAGCAGTGCGGAAATTGCTGCTCCGGCCCTGAAGAAGGCGTTATCTGGATAAAAAAGCAGGAAATTGAAAAGCTCGCCGAGCATCTGAATATGACCCCGGCCGAACTGCACAAAAAATATCTGCGAAGAATCGGTCTGCGTATAACCATCAAGGAAGACCAGCGGACAAAGGACTGCATTTTTCTGCGGCCGATTAACGGCTCGAAAGGCTGCTCGATTTATAATTTCAGACCGGCACAATGCCGTACCTGGCCGTTCTGGGAGCACAACCTGTACAGCCCGGACGATTGGAACGCCGCTGCGCAAAAATGCTCCGGCATAAACAAAGGCAGACTATATACATTTGATGAAATCGAAGAACGAAAAAATATGTGATAGCGTCAAAGAAATTTATTCCTGGCTCGATGCACAGATTAAATTATTTGACGCGGATTGCTCGGCGTGCGGGAAATGCTGTGATTTCGATTCTTTCGGCCATAAGTTATATATCACTTCGCCGGAATTGTTGTATTTTTACGAAAATTTAAAGCCATTGCAAAAAATGACCGCCGGCAGGTGCCCATATCAAAAGCAAAATCAGTGTACCACCCGTGAATTTCGCTTCGCCGGATGCCGAATCTTTTTCTGCAAAGGCGATTCTGAAAAGCAAAACGCCCTGTGCGAAGAAGCAATCAAAAAATTCAAAGCGTTATGTGATGAATATGATTTTCCATACCGCTATATGGAATTATCCGCAGCGTTAAATGAAAATATAAAATGATTCTTTTCCTTTTACAAGTGGTCGTTATTTCCCTTTCCGGCGTTCTGGCTCCGGGGCCTGTAATGACCGCTGCGATAGCACAGGGTACAAAATCCAAGCACGCGGGATTTTTTATTTCGCTCGGCCATTCAGCGATAGAGCTGCCCCTTCTTGCGGCGATTGCATTGGGTATTGGTTTTATTTTTGAATACCCCGCAGCCAAAATAGGCATCGGTCTCATCGGCGGATTGTATTTGCTATGGATGGGCTGGGGAATGTTCAAAGAGTTTAAAAATTATCACGAAACAAAATTAACTTTCAATTCCCGCGGCCCTTTCATCACGGGTTTTATCCTTTCGGCAACAAATCCATATTTTCTTTTGTGGTGGGCAACGGTAGGATTGAATCTTGCGAAAGACGCTGCCGGCTTTGGAGTTCTGGCGATAATATTATTTGCAATTGTGCATTCGCTCTGCGATATGACCTGGCTGGAGATTATTTCGTTTACAAGCTACAAAGGCTCAAGATTATTAAGTGAAAAGAACCAGAAAAACATTCTTATTGTTTGTGCCGCAGCGATTATCTTTTTCGGCTTTTATTTTATAATTAAAAGTCTCATATATGCCGTATAGAGCGTTAGTTACGGCTTTTTTACGATAAATAACGCATGAAATTTTTAATTTTAGTTGAACTTTATGCCGATTAAAGTGTATACTTAATGTGTTCACTTGGTTTATTTGATAAAGGACAAGCAAATGAGAGCTTCAATATTAGACCTTCGCCGAAATATGCGGCAAATACTCGCTGCGATAGATCATAATGAGTCTGTCATTTTGACATATCGCGGCAGCGAAAAAGCAACCATTGTCCCAAAAGAGCAGGTACGAAAGATTGACATAAAAAAACACCCCGCTTTCGGAATATGGGCTGACAAAAAAGACAATGTTTCCGCTGTTGTTCGCAATATGAGAAAGGGACGATTCGATGCTCTTTGATACAGATATATTAATCTGGTGTTTAAGAGCAAATGCCAAAGCTGCACAGGCAATTGAAAATGCCGCTGAAAGAAGTATTTCCACCATCAGCTATATGGAGCTTCTGCAGGGTGCAAGAGATAAAAAAGAAATCAAAGCAATTAGAGATTTTCTGAAAGATACCAGCTTTACAATTATTCCTGTAACAGAAAACATCAGCCATAGAGCATCTGTTTATATGGAAGAATATTGCCTGAAAGTACAAATGAGCCTTGCAGATGCACTTATTGCCGCCACCGCAACAGAAAATAACATCCAACTCTACACCGGCAACAATAAACATTACAAACAAGTAAAAGAGTTGAGTATTAAAATTTTTAGACCATAGTATTTATTAATTCGTAAAAACTTCAATCATTTTCAAGAGAAATGCTCTTCTTATCGCATCATAACCTCTTGGGTTGGGGTCTTCGATGTTTGAATCATACCAGTAATGCGGGTCGTCTTTGCAATAGGTTTTCAGCCAGAATTTTTTGCTGTTTATGCCGTGGCCGAGAAAAGGCGTGTGAATATCGACCAGATGCACTTTTCGGTATTGCTTGTCGCAGTCGGCAATAGCCTTATTATACTCGTCTAAAATCTTTAATCCGTCCGGCCATCGCCGCATACCTGTAAATAGGCTGTTGGTATTACCGCAGCCGTCAGTTGGGTCGTAAATGTTCGCTATGAAGATTTCGCACCCACCGGGGAATTTTTCAGTTATCACAAAGACCATATCGTCCAGACGTTTGCGGAAATTTTCAATCCACGGTTTTGCCTGTTCAAAAGTTGCGCCGTACATCGCGCATTCGGCAGGTTTCGATTTGCCATAGCTGTGTATCAAATCGTTTCCGCCTGTGGTGATAACAATAATGCCGAACACATTCTGCGACTGAACGGGAAATTTTTGAATCTCTTCAAGATGCTGCTTCGATACTGTTTTTGAAACAGCGATATTCCTCGACATAAATTTCGGAAAAACAGCCGTGAGCGTTTTGCCTATCATATCGCAGCAATCGTCAGCAGGATTAGCAATTAACCTGTCAAAATAAGATTGCCCGTTCAATGCACCAAAGCCTTCAGTGATACTATCGCCTGCGCCGAGCAGAAAAACCATATCCTGCTTCCAGACCTTTTGGAATGGTTCAGCAGGTACTTGCGGCCCTGCCGGGCCTTTGCCCGCCGAAGCAGGAATGCTAAAATAAACATACGCCCCAATCGAACCGACAATAACCGCACCGGCCGCGACAACAAAAACCAAAATTGACGCGATGATTATAATCGTCTTTTTCGCAGACATACATCCCTCCCTGGATTTTCTTGCTTTTTATTTTGCCAGCACCAGCGGACTAAAAATTAGATAGAACACAAGCGTAATAACCACAACAACTATGCCCGCTATCAGCGCGCCACGTGAACTGTGCAGTTCAATCGAGGTGTTCGTCTTAAATGTTATCGGCTGTGCGAGCGGTTTGACTATTCTCAAAATAGTCATCACAACCAAACACAACGCAAAGCATATCGCCATTCTGTTAAGGAACTGAATATTCGGCACAGAAATTTTATATGATATATGAAAGATTTCAAGAACACGATTGATAACATTAACAAAAGGCCCCGGAACCTTCAAAACACCATAGGCAATAATATTCGTAAGCAAACCGCAAACGCCGGCAGAAGCAGGTGCTTTGCGAACGATAAAGCCGAACACGAATACCGCCAAAATACCCGGCGAAATAAAGCCCTGTCCTTCCTGAATAATCGTGAAAATACTGTTGCTGATTTTCGGATTGCCAAGCTGCGGAGCAAGAGCGATAGCTATAAAACTAAAAATAACCACGCTTAATCGCCCAATAAATACGATAGACTTCTGTGAAGCATTCGGCGACATATATTTTTTGAAAATATCCATCGAGAAAATTGTCGAGGCGGCATTCAGCATCGCCGCAAGCGAACTTACAACAGCGCCCAGAAGCGCCGCGAACACAAAACCAATAATGCCGACCTTTTGCGGAAGAACATTACCCAAAAGCTGCGCAAGAGCCGTGTCATATTTAAACGCAATGAATTTTTCAGTTGCAACAAGTTTGCCTGCTGCTTTGGCGGCGGTTTCGACCGATGTGTTATACGTTTCAAGTTCGCCGGCAAAATTCACTAATGCGCTTTTCCATGATTTATCATCTGATTTGAAAACTGTAAATTCAGCAGGTACGGCTGATTCCAATTCCGCTTTTGTCATTGGAAGCACAAAAGCATTTTTAGCTTTCATTTCTTTCAATGCCTTCTCATTATCGACAACTGCCAACATAAAAATGCCCTGCGGCCAATTTGTTATCGCATTGGCATCCGGCGACTGAATGATTTTAACGAGGCCGGTGTTCGGATTTGCCTTGAGATACCGTGCGAAAACAGGTGCGTTGTCGCGAGCGGCTTCGTACTGCATATTTTTCGAATACAGGTTAAACGCTATCATACCCGGTATGACGATTGTAAACGGAATAATCAGTTTTAACGCCGCGGCAAAAACGATACCTCTCTGGCCTTGAGCCAGAGATTTTGAGCCGAGTGTTCTCTGCGTGATATACTGATTCAACCCCCAATAATAGAAGTTTGGAATCCACAGACCCAGCAGCAGAGCCGTCCACGGCAGAACGCTGTCGGTTGCGGGCAGGAACATATTCATACGAATTTTATTAAGACTCATAAACCGCTCAACAGCTCCGGTTCCGGGTGTAAAAGACTGCACCACAACTTCGCCGGTGTGAACATCGACAACTTTCGCCGCTTCTGTAACGCCGCCGAGTTTGACGAATGCAAAAACCATTATCACTGCCCCGCCGACAATCAGTGCGCTGCCCTGAATCAAATCCGCCCATGCACAGGCTTTCAAACCACCCGCCGCGACGTACAGCATCGCGATTATACCGATAACTAATGAGCCTGCCAGCAGCGTTACATTGTATCCCATCTGATTGGCAAGAGTCTTGATTGTAAGAGCGCCGGAGTATGTTACCGCACCAAGAAGCAGCATATAAATAAACATCGTGGCAACAGCCATAATCGCTCTGGCCGCCGAATTGTATCTGTATTCGAGAAATTCAGGAATCGTGTAAATGCCCGCGCGGAGAAAATATGGAAGGAAACAAAACGCGACAACGACAAGCGTAATAGCTGCCATCCATTCGTAACTTGCGATTGCCAAACCGACATGACTCGCGGCGTTACCGCTCATACCAACGAACTGTTCCGTTGAGATGTTGGCTGCGATAAGTGAAAATCCAATCAGCCACCAGCTTAATCCGCGACCTGCCAGAAAATAATCTTCGCTTGTGCTTTCGTGCCTGCTCTTGATAAGGCCGACTGCTATAACACAGATTACAAACACCGCGAATACGATTACATCCAGAATCCCTAACTCCATTTTCTGCTCCTTATTAATATGTTAGATATTTGTTAAAACCTGTAGGATACTGAATCAGCATACTTTGTCTATTGTTTTTTTTATGTTTTTAGACAGAAATTCACTCTGTCAAGTAATGTTTGCTAAGCCTGTTAAGGTATGTAAATTTTCGGATGGTTTTATCTTCGCCAGGCAGCTTTGCGAACCATCAAGGGCGGAAGTTGTGTGGTTTTGGTGTTGGGGCTGGATTCTCCAATCGCACCCCTGCTGCTTGGATACCAGAAAAACGCAGACCCAGCTTTCGTTCTGGCAGAACTAAAAAGCCGGCTCAAAATCCCCCATCTGCTTGTTTTTTCGGTAGTCATCATAACAAAGGCTCTATCGGTCTTATTTTTACCCATCTTAACACATATTTTTATGGGATTTCTTTTGATATTTTGATGGATTTTATAGGTCTTTGAGTCAATTTTGGCTGAAAATGCTAACGTTTTTGTGACAAAATAAGCCAATCCCACGGATATGGTGCTTTCATCCATTTTGGAGGAGCGGCAAATTCAGTATCCCATTTATATTCGATTTTTTGCATATTGATGATTTTCATTTTGTTTTCAACCATCATCGCTTCGAGTTCTTCTTTGAGATAATGTTTTGTTGGGACACCATCAATTGGAACAATACCGTGACAGAGGTTTTTTGAATATGTTTCCGGCGATGTAAAATTCGCGGAGTATGCTTTTATGGGATTAATACCATCACGCAGATTCCACTGTGCAAGCATATAATTTGTCAGCATTACAGACTCAATCGAAGGAACTACCATAAGCAAATGCCCATTTTTCCGAATATGTTTAATCATAGAATCGAAAATTTTTATCCTGACTGAATGCGAAGGCATAATCAGCAAATTAACACTCATGCCAAAGTGGGTTTTCGGAAATTCCAAAGCATTGTCTGCCAAATCGGCAACTGTATATTCGATGTTTGATAAATGTTTATATCTTTTTTTGGCACGAGCGATGAATTTATAAGAAATGTCTATTGCGTTGACTTGCTGAAAATTTTTCGCAAGTATGCCGAGCAAGTGCCCTATTCCGCAGCCGAAATCATTGACTGTTTTTGACGATGAGCCGTATTTTTCAATCAGCCCGCAAATCAGTTTGCGCTTATCATTTTCCAAAACACTGAAGATTTCATCTTCGTACTTGTCGGATAATCCGTTCCAATATTCGCGTTTCATAAAACATCCCTGTATAGAGTATAACTGAATTATACAGAATATCTGCGGATGCAATAGGAAAATTTAGAGATTGCCTTAAG
The DNA here is from genome assembly GCA_021371795.1 of Planctomycetaceae bacterium. Taxonomy (NCBI): domain Bacteria; kingdom Pseudomonadati; phylum Planctomycetota; class Planctomycetia; order Planctomycetales; family Planctomycetaceae; species Planctomycetaceae bacterium. Next base: position 231,366 of record JAJFVK010000013.1, read on the forward strand.
AAGTGGTTTTTATTTTTTTCTGCGGAGCAGACAAAGGCCGGACAAAAGCAGCATAACAGACGCCGGTTCAGGAATTATATGCAATGCATCAACCGCGAAATATGATTCCAATTGGAAATCCGCCGTATCGCGTACTGAACATTCGAGAGTATATGTGCCGCAATTAAAATCGGTAAATGCTTCGCTTTGGAACGTTACCCAGCCGTCAGTCGAGCCGTAATTGCCAACATCTGCGACGCTAATGTGAACCAATATAATATCACTTAAACCGCTGTCTGACTCTGCAACAAGCCTGATTTCCGCGTAATCGTCCCAGGGAGTATAATCGCAAGTGCCGAAGAAATAAGCTCCGGTAATCATATCGCCTGCCTGAACATCTATTTGTTGAGATATTCTGCCATAGTTAACGGAGGAATCCCCATTGCTAAGCAGGGCAAACTTACTGCCTGCGTACGGAGTCAGTTCTGTATCGGTATCTATTTGCCAGGCTGATTTATCACCGGCGTAATCATTAGGTAAAAAACTGCTTACCACAGCGCAATAATTTTCGACATGCCAGCCTGACGGAATATCAAAACCACTACCCGGCTCGGAAGATTCAAAACCAGAATTATTAATAGAGCCCGCTGATAAAACACAAGAAAAAATCAATATCCATATCGTTGCGAATAAAAAAGTCTTTTGCAAAGGAAACCACTTTCATTATCAAAGTCAAAAAACAGATTCTCCAATCCCGTTACAATGACTTCTGCTATAACTACCCCAAGTGCAAAGTGACTTTGTACTAAAGCCATGAAAAAAATAGATTTTCCCATCCCAATTACAATGACTTCTACTACTTGCTCCAAGTGCAGGACGTATTATACCAGAAAATATTAATTGAGTCAAGGCCTTAGCCAGATTTTTTTTAAAAACCGTATGGCGCGTTGATTTTTCTTTATTTTTGTTTAAAATACACCGTTTTATAAGGATTGTAAATGAGTGAAAATAAGAAGAATTACAGCCAGACCCTGAATTTACCGCAAACAGCGTTCGCGATGAAAGCGAACCTTACCCAGCGTGAGCCGCAGCAGCGTAAAGCCTGGGACAAAAAAGAGTTATATAAAAAAATACTGGAATCACGTGCCAATTCCCCGCTGTATATTCTCCACGACGGCCCCCCTTATGCCAATGGCGATATCCACATGGGACACGTCATTAATAAGGTTTTGAAGGATATAGTCCTCAAATACAAGACTATGCAGGGATTCCAAACTCCTTACATCCCCGGCTGGGACTGCCACGGTCTGCCTATCGAGGCAAAGGTTTTTGCGGAACTGGGCGAAAATGCCAAAACTTTGAGCAAGCCAGAGATTCGCAAACTCTGCAAACAGTACGCAAGCAAATATGTCAAACTGCAATCAAAGCAATTTAAAGACCTTGGCATTTTCGGCGATTTTGAAAATCCGTATCTGACACTCAAGCCGCAGTACGAAGCGGGAATGTGCGAAGTTTTCGCACAGCTCGTCGAAAAAGGCCTCGTCTATAAACAGCTAAAACCGATTCACTGGTGCGCAGAATGTAAGACCGCGCTTGCCGATGCAGAACTGGAATATGAAGACATTTCTTCGCCGAGCATTTTTGTTAATTTCCCGGTTACGAACGAATCGCTCGAAAAATTAAAATCCCTTGGCCTTGTAAAAGACAATGACAGCACAGTCTGCTTTATGATTTGGACAACAACGCCCTGGACGCTTGCCGCGAATTTGGCGGTTATCGTCCATCCTGACTTTGAATATAAATCCGTTACTTACACTCTCAACGGCAAAAAATTCACATCGATAGTCGCCGTCGCTCGCATGGAAGCAGTTATCGCGGCAGGCAAACTTACAGATTATTCCATAAGCGATGTTTCGGTAAAAGGAACAGAGCTTGTCGGCCTGCGTTACAACCACGCTTTCGTCGAGAAAAATCCGACAGAAAAAGACGCGTGGAAAGTTATCCCTGCGAATTTCGTTACGACAGAAGACGGCACAGGCCTTGTGCACACCGCGCCCGGCCACGGACTTGAAGACTATATGGCAGGTCAGCAAAATGGTTTGGGCATTTATTCACCTGTGCTCGACGATGGCAGTTATGATGATACTGTGCCGGCCGAGCTTCAGGGCAAAAACGTGCTGAAGGTTGACAAGGAAGTAAACGAAATCCTGAAGAGCAACGGCCTGCTTTTCGCCGAGAGCCAGATTATGCACAGTTACCCGCACTGCTGGCGAAGCAGAACGCCTGTAATCTTCCGCGCAACAGAGCAGTGGTTTATCGGCGTTGACAGACCAATGCCCGATGGCAAAACGCTGCGAAAACTGGCACTCGAAAAACTGCCAAAGGTAAAATGGATTCCCGCATGGGGCGAAAAACGAATCACAGGTATGCTCGAATCACGGCCGGACTGGTGCATCAGCCGTCAGCGAAGCTGGGGTATGCCGATTCCGGTATTTTATAATTCACAAGGCGATAGACTCTTGACGAAAGATTCCGTGCTCGCCGTCGGCAAACACTTCCGGCAAAAAGGTTCGGATAGCTGGTTCACAGATTCGCCAAAGGAAATCCTCGGCGAAGATTTTCAACTGCCAGCGGGTTTCAGCTTTGACGATTTGCAAAAAGAAGAAAATATTTTCGACGTATGGTTCGAATCGGGATGCAGTTGGCACAGCGTTGCGGAAAATGCAGGTTGGCCGATTCCAGTCGATTTGTACCTCGAAGGCTCCGACCAGCATCGCGGCTGGTTCCAGCTTTCACTTTTGCCGGCGTTGGGCTGCACAGGCGGGGCGCCTTTTAAAACGGTATTGACGCACGGCTTTACAGTTGACGCCGAAGGCAAGAAGCAGTCGAAATCGCTTGGCAATTACGTCAACGCACAGGAAGAAATCACAAAATACGGCTCGGACATTCTGCGTCTTTGGGTCGCCAGCGTAAACTATCAGGAAGATATGCGGTGCAGCGATACGCTAATCGCAAGACTTCAGGATGCGTACCGCAAAATCAGAAATACGATTCGTTATTTGCTCGGCAATACGTCTGATTTCGACCCTGCGAAAAATTCCATGCCTTATGAAAAAATGCTCGAGATTGACCGCTGGGCAGTTCAGCAGTTGGAAAAACTCGTCAGCGAAGTTACAGATGCGTATGAAACTTTCCAGTTCCATCGTGTTTATGGCTTGATTTATAATTTCTGCGTTGTCGAGATGAGCAGCATTTATATGGACTTGCTCAAAGACAGACTCTATTGCGACGCGAAGGATTCCGCTTCACGCAGAAGCTCGCAGACGGCAATGTATAAGATTCTCGATGCACTGACAAGGCTTCTGTCTCCGGTTCTCGCGCATACGGCGGAAGAAATTTACGAAGCGATGCCATTTAAATCTGAATTGGCCGAAAGCGTTCATCTTTTAAAAATGCCGACTGCTGATAAATCGATAGATTGGCAAAAAGAAGAACCGAAATGGGAAAAGCTGATGAAACTGCGTGATGAGGTTCTGAAAGAACTTGAGAATTTGCGCAAGAATGAGCTTATCGCAAGCAATCAGGAGTCTTCGGTTACGATTTCGACGGATGATGCTGAATTGATTGATGTCGTTGAGAAACTTGGCGAGAAGAATTTTGCCGCCCTTTGCATTGTGAGCGAAATAAAGCTGAATAAGCAAAAGGCTGAAAAGTTGATTACTGCGGAAAAAAGCACACACGCAAAATGTGCAAGATGCTGGAATTACTGGCCAAGCGTCGGCAAAAACGCTGACCAGCCGGAACTCTGCGACAGATGTGCAGAAGTTGCGAAAGGACACTGATTTACACGGATTATTTAGACACGGATTAACACAGGATTTACACTGTATAAGAAAAAGGCCGAGATTGATTTCCCGGCCTTTTTTGTTTTACTACTTTAACCGCAGAAACACAAAAAAACAGACGAGCATCCCTATCTATCAGGACTTTTAGTAAGTTGTTCCAACTTATTTAACCATCCGTTAAAATGAGGACATTTTCCACGTATGTTTTGTACGCCTATAGCTTCAGATATAGTTTTCCCCATAGCAACTTTACGATAGCCATTGTTCAGTTTAAATATTCTTTTAAATGGAGATGTTTCTGCTCCATCGTTAATCTCTTCCGGCTCTCCACATTCCTCTAAAATATTATCTATATTATTTTTAGTCACTGCTATTTTATCCGCAAGTATTGAAGGGTTACTAAATAATAATGCTTCAAATTCATGCATTTCAATGTAAGGAATAAAACGTTTTCTAACATTAAGTTCTGGAAACAACTTCTCAATTCTCGCCAAGGTCGCCGTTTCCACTTTCTCAGCTTTTTTTATTGCGGTAAGCTTGCCATGAATCTTTTCATTGCCAGGCCAATTTGAGTCTAATCTGAAATAATCAAACATAGTAGACACATAGATATTCTGCCTTTGCATGAGGAATCCTTCAATATCTATCTTAGCCCTGTCGAAATTAATATTGCCGCCTTTATGGTCGTGTTTACCAATCAAAGACGGATGTAAATAAATCCCCTTACAGCCCATTTCCGGTGCAAGCACATATCGGATAAATGTCTGTTCTGTTTGACCTTCGCATATAATGTACACTTCCACATTACTCACAAACCGGCCCTCCGGTTATTATATTCTTTCGCCAGAGTTCGCCTAGTGAATATTCTTTAAGCCAATGAGCAAGTTCTTTTGCATCTAATTTTTTAAAAGTCGACGCCCCATCTTCCCGATTAACAACAATAATATCTTCAGGATTGAATTTATCTATCAAATGCGGAGATTGGGTAGAAACGATTACCTGAGTTTTTTTTGCGGCGGCCTGAATCAGTTCTGCCAGTATTTCTATGGCGTAAGGATGCAGACCAAGTTCCGGCTCATCAATAATAATTGTGGATGGAAGATTAGGCTGCAATAAGGCCGTAGCCAGACAAATAAATCGAATCGTACCATCGGAAAAATGATATGGCTGCATCGGGTAATCAGAGCCTTTTTGCTTCCAACTTAAGTTGACTTTCTCTTTTTCGCCATTTTGCCTAGGTTTTAATATAAAGTCATCGAAGAAAGGCGTTACCAATTTAATTGATTCTACTATCTCTGCATAAGCATTGGATGCATTACCACGGAGTTCCAGCAGGAATGGCGCAATATTAGAAGCGTTAGGACGTAGTCTCATATTATCCGCCGTTATCTCAGAACGTCGCATTGGAGACGTTGCGCTGGTATCATGAAAATGATAAACCACCCAGTTAGATATTGAATCGTAAATATAATAGCCTACACCATTGTAACTGGGATGGCTTATTGACTTTTGATCTTTATTTGCGGTGATTTTACTTTCGCGATTGCCCTCACCAATACACCACCCATTATCCTTATATTTTTCCCATTCCTGTGTTATAACAAAATCTTCAGATGCAGTGGGTTCTAATTCAAAAGAATAAGCATTGTTTCCAAATCTGAATTCTGCTTTAATCACTTTTGTTGATTTAGGCCCATTAAACATGAAATCGTCTGCTCCGCCACGATTTCGGATGAAGTTGGCAAAATTTTCATCAACCATAGCCCGAAGCATACGGAATATGTCAACAAAATTACTCTTGCCTGCTCCGTTTCCACCTATCATAACATTGAGTTTTTTAAGCTCAAAGTCTTCAAGCGACTTAATTGACTTAAAGCCTTTTATTGTTAATTTGTCTAAAGCGTTACCCATAACTACGATCCTTACGCTGATTATATATCTTTTCCTTACCCATATCTGGTTAACCTACAATAATACCAAGATTTATCTATCAAATCCTGCTATAATTCTTGGATCTAAATGTTCCAGTTCCTCTATTATAATCAGGTTAGGAAAAAGTAAAAGAGAAAATACTGACGTGGATTTAGCGGGATTTGACCCCACACTGAAAGTGGGAGCCAAACAACCTAACCAATTATTTCAGAGAGATGGTTTTTTCTTTGAATTTAATGTCATCGCAATGGAAATGTAGTTACTTTCATACAAAATCCAGTAAATCAGTGGAATGCCTGTTGGCATCCTGTGGATCAGCGATTAAACAAATTTTTTAATATTTCCTGTATCTTCGATGCGGTTTTTTTGCGCGGTGGGATTTGATAATCTTAATGCAGCCGAAATACGAACACACGGCCACAACTGCGCCGATAATAGTACAGCCTATCCAAAGTTCCGGGCCGATTGTTTTCGACAGCGTCCAAAAATGCTGCCAATACTCCTTCGTCATAAAACCGGTTATCATATTGCTCGGCGAAAGCAGCTTGTTTAACGCTTCTATTACCTGCTGATGAGTCAACGCCCTGCCGGGTGCGAAAATGTGAAACAAAAACGCGCCTAAAAGATAACCAGGATAATAAATAATAAAAAATGTAAAAACATTCGAGACCCAAACGCTCACAAACGCCGCGAACTTATTCGCCCGCAGCAGAAAACTCAACAAAACCGCAATGATAATATGCAATCCAACCAGCGGCGACCAGGCCATAAACAAACCGATAGCCAGCCCCAACGCGATTTTATGCGGCGAGTCGTCGATGTGCAGTACTTTATATTCCAAATAACGAAACAATTTATTTCTTCTGATTTTTGCCACAGATATCTTTTCTTTCAGCCACAGAGCTCACCCCTTCTGATTTTGTTTTCAAGTCCCCACAAGGGGGATTGTAAGCACAAAATCCTGAAGATTCAGGGGCTTTCGCTCCGCTTCAGCAGAGTTCACAGAGATTTTATTATTCATTATTTCAACTGTTCACAGATTAACTCAAAGACGCTTTCAACAGATACATTTTTTATATTATGTTCGGAATTTTTGCTTTCCACCTCATCACCTCGCACAGCACCGTCAACGGCCGCGACAGCATTCGGTCTGCCGTAAGGCCCGACTCTTTTTGGATTAGTAAACCCAAATATCAAAACCATCGGTACATTTAATGCCGCCGCTATATGAGCGGGTCCTGTGTCATTACTGATAACCGCTTTAGCCCCCGCCAGCAGCGCAACAAGCTGCGGAATATTAGTTTTGCCGGCGAGATTAACAACAGGCACACCCGCCGCTTTTTGAATTTTTTCAACGGTTTCGCTTTCAGATTTCACACCGACCGCGACAATACCGCTTTGATATTTGCCGTTAATCTTTTCAGCAAGAGCGGCAAAATTTTCTACCGGCCATTTTTTCTCATCGACAGTCGCGCCGGGCACAATGACAGCGTAATTATCTTTATTGACGTTATTTTCAGACAGGATTTTCTGAATTTCCGTAATCGCCTTTGGTTGTGCCTTTAAGCCAAACTCAATTTTTCCTTTTAAAGGTGATACACTGCGGACAATTTCGAGAAAATAATCGACAAGATGCACTTTGGTTTGCTTAACTTTTTGCGTGTAGAAGATGCCTGTTACTTCCTGCGTTTTAGCAAGTCCGATTCTCTTTTTGCAGCCGCTGAACCACGCGAAAATCGCGCTTCTGAATCTGCCCTGCAAATCGAAAACAACGTCGTACTTTTCATCTCTCAAAATTTTAATCAGGCCGACAAATTCTTTAAACGCATCGAGATTGCACCACCATTTGCCGAGTTTTTTTCGGTTGAAGATAATAATTTTATGAACGCATTTATGATTTTCCAGAAGCGGAGCAAATTCCGGCCTGACAAACCAATGAATTTTGGCATTTGGAAAATTTTCCGCCAGTGCACACATTGCCGGCATCGCAAGAACGATATCGCCCAGTGCGCTTGGTTTAATTATCAGTATTTTCTTTATTTGCTCTGACATTTTTTTCTTAAATTTTCCGGCATCTTCGAGAACCGACAAAAATCTCATTTTAACAGTCACCTTTTCTATTTTGCGGAATAGCGTTTTCGACTGTTCGTGAGCGTATCCCATCGCATTACAATAAATTACAAAGCCGCGATAAAAATCGGCAATATTTACGCTTTTGAAACGAATCAAGGTCTTGGACAGATTTGCCAGCGTTCTGATTTGCTTTTCTTCACATCCAAAAAAATTATATTTTATGCCGTCAAGGTCGATGAGTTTTGCATCATAGCCGTCATCGTCTTTGCTGATGATGAAATTGCCCGCTTTGGAATCTCTGTGCCAAAAACCCGCCTTGTGAAGTCTTGCAACAATCTCGGCAACCTGCCGGATAACAGCTTTTCTCGCCGCAAGTTTATTAAATATTTCAGAATTTTTCCCATAAGCGACGTCATAAAGACTCATACTGTTCGGGATGTATTCGGTAACGTAGATATTTTCTCTGTTGTTCCAGAACACCGCGACAGGTTCAGCCGTTTCTATTTCTTTTTCTTTGAGAACCAGAGCGAGTTTGAAATTCCGCAGAGCTCTGGGCCCCCTGAAAAAATCAACAAGTCTTTTGACTACTGAATGAACGGTAATTTTTTTTACAACAAAAGGAATTTTGCCGTTCGCGCCGTCGATTTGCTTTAAAACAATAAAACTGCTTTTGTCAGACTTAAAAATCTGACTTGGATTTTTCGTCAGTTCGACAGGGTCAAAAACAAGGTCAGACCACTTCCGCACGGTCAGGCCTTTCCAGCCGTTGGACGGATTGAGCTTTATTATTTTTCTGGAAATCGCAGAATTCATTAGCACAGCATTTTAATCGAAAATGGTAATTTATCAAATGGCTTTTTGAGTGTATTTTTTTCGATTAAAATGTTACAATTCCGGTATGAACACAAAAGGCACATACATTTACGAATGGCCGAGGCCGATGGTTACGGTTGACGCTATTGTTTTCAACACCGCAGGCAGCAAGCCAAGACTTTTAATGATAAAACGCGGCAATGAGCCATATAAAGGCAAATGGGCGTTCCCCGGCGGATTCGTCGATATGGACGAGGAACTCGAAATCGCGGTCGTGCGGGAGCTTCAGGAGGAAACCGGCTTAACCGGCGTTAAACTCGAACAATTCCATACCTTCGGCAAACCCGGCCGAGACCCTCGCGGCAGAAATATCACCATCGCATTTATCGGCACAACAAAACAGGAGCAAATCAAAGGCGGAGACGATGCCGCAGAAGCTAAATGGTTCGAGATTGATGCCCTGCCGGAAAATTTAGCGTTCGACCATAAAGACGTAGCGACGTTGGCTACAAAGCATTTTAAAGAAAATATTAACCACGAATAAACACGAATCTACACGAAATATTTTTTTAGTGTTTATTCGTGTCCATTCGTGGTTCCAATTGTTTAGTGTATTATCCTCATCGCCCGCGAAGGCAGCGAAGTCAAAATTTCATGGCAAATTGTATCTGCCAGTTCCGCTAATCTGTAAACACTGCACATGCTTTCCGGGTCATTATCAATCACAGTTACATATTGGCCGACTTTCGCCTCCGGCAAATCGGTAACATCGATGACAGTCTTGTCCATACTTACTCTGCCCAGCACCTGCGTGAATTTATCGCCGACTTTTACAAACGCGTTATTCGAATACACACGCCAGTAATTATCCGCGTAACCAATCGGCACAATCGCGCCGACAGTATCGCGCCAGGCAGTGAAAGTTCGTCCGTAACCGATTGGCTGGCCTGCCTTATAATGATTTAACTGAACAATCGGCACTTCGAATTTCATCGTCGGCTCAAGTTTAACCTTCAGCAAATCAGGATGCTCTGCCCAACCATAAAGAGCAATGCCGCAGCGAACCATATCGAAATGAGCCTTTGGCATATTTAGCGTTGCCGCACTGCTTGCCGCGTGAATTATCACATCTTTGCAGGCCAGAAGCGACTGGCTCGACAAAAATTTCCGCATATTTTCATACTGATGTTCTGCGTAATCAAGATTCTTCTCGGCCGCGGTTGAAAAATGCGTATAAACGCCGGCAAGTTTCACATTGGATGCGGAGCGGATTTTTTGAATCAGTCCAGCCGCACGTTCGGCCTCGATGCCGCAGCGCCCCATACCCGTTTCGACTTTTATATGAACGTTCAGAATATCTTTTGTATCTTTCAGACAATTCTGAACATAATCCAGCGAGTCGAAACTGACAATCGCGCAGTGAATTCCTTTTTCCGCGCAAAACTGAATAGCATCCGGCTGATAGGCGATATGAACAGGCTCAAGAACAAGAATTTTCGTTTCGCCGACAATATCAGCGATGTATGCCGCTTCGTAAATGTTCGCGACAGCAAAAAAATCGACCTGTCCCTGTTTAAGAATTTTGACGATGTGCCTTATGCCATGGCCGTAACCGTTAGCCTTGACAACCGCGCATATCTTCGTTGCTGGTTTGCACAAACTTCGCACGGCATTGAGATTATTCAAAAACGCCTGCGAGTAAATATGAACCTTCTGGTCTTCCCGCGTGTACTGACTATTAATTTGTAATTCCATTTACTATCAAAACTACGTCGCCGTATCCGGCGTCGGCTAAACAACTGTTATTTATCGTTTTTAATTTGTTTGTAAAGAGCGAAAAGCTCTTTGAACGCCCGCAAAATCACTTTAAGATTCGCGCCTGTCTGTGTGCCTGCCGTTCTCGGATAATGATGAACGCCAAGCTGATAAACTTTATAACCTTTATTGTTAAATCTTGCAAATATTTCTGTATTAATCAAAGCGCCTGTGCTTTTCAATGTTATTTCATCAAAAATTTTGCGTTTGTAAAGTTTAAAAGCACAATCCATATCTTTTATTTTCATACCGAACAAAATATTGACCATCGTCGTCCAGCAAAATGCGTTAAGTTTTCGCATAATATTATCCTGCCTGTTGATACGAAAACCCGTTACGATGTCATATTCGCCGGTATATTTGAATAAAAGCGGAAGCTCTTTAATATCGAACTGGCCGTCGCCGTCGGTGTAGAAAACATACTCTTTTGTCGCCGCTTTAAAACCGCTCTGCAGCGCAGCGCCGTAGCCTTTGTTCGGAGAATGATGAACAACTTTAATATGATTATTTTCTGCGGCAAGCCTATCTGCGATTTTGCCGGTATCGTCCTTACTGCCATCATCAACCAGAATTACTTCATAATCAATACCCAAAGATTCGAGTAATTCGATTGCAGATTTGGCAACCCTCTCGATATTATCCTGCTCGTTGTAACAGGGGAAAAAAACTGACAGCGATTTAACTTGCCCGTTATCCATAAATTTTCAATCTTCAATTTTAAATTTTGACGTTACCACCGCGAAGTTTTGCTTATGGTTTCCAATTCGGTACCAAATTGCGGATATATTTCACTATCGTACTTTTGTTTAAATACCGGCTCCGTACCCGCCAGATAGTTGCCGATTATGATCGTAGCCATAAGCCTGTCGCGATAGCCGTCTTTTTTCATATAGTCGTCTTTATTCTTAAGATAATCGTCGAAATAATCGTGAAACACCTTGGACAATTTCGCGTTAAGCGTCGGATTGTTGTGTCCTGTACGAATCAGTTCGATAGCGGCTGTATTTGAAGGCTTAATCGACAATGCTTTTTCAAGAAGACCAAACGCCACATTGGAATCGCCGTCCTGCAATCTGACGATATTATAACCTGTTGTAAGCAGTTTTGAAAACTCGTCAGGAAACTTTGTCGTTCCTCTGAAAATTCCGGTATAAAGTTCCCGTCCCTGTTCGGATTGCACATTGACGAATATTTCCTGTTCATCATCCATATAGGCCGGCCGCCAGTTTGGATTTGTCTCAAGCCCCTTGGTTAAAACGGAATCAAACTGCGCAGCGGGCATAATTGTAACCCATACATTTTCTTTGATAAACTGCTCATCAAGCCACTGGCCGACTTTTTGATAATCGGAATTAGTCAGCGATCTGCCTGCCCTTTCAGCCGCTCGCACAGGGTCGCCGCCGCTCATAATATACATCCATCGCTGATATGCGTCGGTGTTGTACGCGGCCTGCGCCCTGCCGTCCATAAACAACTGCAAAGGCGTCTTGCCTGTGTTCGGGTCGGGGAATTGTCCGTAAGCCAGAAAACCACCTTCCGTCCAGTAATTGAATACCTCGCCGCGCATATTATTGTCGCGGACAAACTGGCAGGCCTTGAAAGGCTTTGCATACGATGCGCTCATTCGCATAAACACACTCGTCAGATAACCGCTGTCCGGCCAGGGTTTGAGATAAATAGCGTTATACCAATATCCCCACCAGCAGGTCAAAAATATAACAACCGCCAGAATCGCCGCGGCAAACGCTCTCTGTAATTCACGTGGAAACGGACTCATTACCGATTTGCCGGTTCCTCTTAAATTAACCGTCGCGACAATCATTCGGATGCTCGAATCAATAAACATCGCAAGAATCGGACAGGCCGCAATCGCAGCGACCGGAATAAATCTTCGTGAGCCGATTGCCATATATATTGTCATCGCAGCGATGGTCAAAAGCGGCAAATCAATCTTCGGCCATTCGTATTGCTCCTGACCCAGGTTTTCCTGCGGTTCCGTTTGAGCTTTGACTTTTCGCGCAACAACTTTCGGCTTGAGTAAAAGCGTGAAGACCCACACTGCCAGCAGCACCCACGCAATGATATACATAATTAAAAACGGTATTTCATCGCCGACCGGATTATCCCATTCAAAAGCCGGGTGCCATTCGTTTACCGTCTTCCACATCTTGGCGTGTTCGCTTAAAGTTACCTCGAAGGTATGCGTGATATTCGTAAGATGGAACGGATTGAAAATTATCATAGCAACCAGCGCAACGCCCGCCGCCGCAACCGTATGCCACCACGCTTTAGCGCTTATGGTATGCAGTCTTTGCCTGAAAGCGCCGAGCAGCAGCGCAACAATCACAAATCCGATAAACGCAACGAAAAAGGACAATCTGCTGTCGCCGACATAATCCTTGAACAGCGCATTATAATCCATCAGCGAATTAATGCCTGTCGGGAAAAATCTGCCGACAACTGAAATAAATACAATCACTGAAACAATTATCTGATAGAGAGCTATAATCGCAGGTTTGATATTTTTCAGGAACAACATTCCAATGTTAACGATCGCAAAAATCAGGATAAACCAGAATAACGCATCCTTTGCAATCGCCGGCGGAAGAGCCTTTACATCCAGTCCGTTTTGAAGAGCCTCATGGCTGTAAAATTTCACGGACATCGCGAAAAAAAACAGCCAGCCGAAACTGAAATACAACGCCATCGACAATTTCTTCGGCAGCAGATTCAGCAGATGCAAACCGATGAATGGCACAAGTACGATAAAGACGTAAATATATCCGCCGTGCAGATTGCACCACAAAACCGTAACAGGCACAATCAGCCAGATGTACAAATAATTTTTATAAACCGCCAGAACAAAAATAAACAACAGCATCGCCGTGAGCATATTTGAAAAACCCGCGGGCCTGATATCGAAAAATGTCCTGCCGATAAACAGTGCAAAACACGCGAAAATCGCAGAAAGAGCCATATTCGCACCCAGCGTTCTGCCCGTGTAATAGACAATGATAATCGTAGCGATATACAGCGCATACTTCCAGTAAACCAGACTGTCGTAAGTAATCTTCTGCTCGACGATTGGCTTATCGAATGTTTCAGCGTCGTGAATTGGCGAACTCTGTGTCAGCCAGTAGAAGAAAACGTGCGTAAGCCAGTTCTGGTCAACCCAGCCGGTCGGATGCCATTTTTTAACGGTTTCCAAACCGACAGTCTTCGTAATTTTCTGCGCCCAGCTCGGCCATTTTTCAATATCTGCCGCAGTCGGTCCGGCTTTGTGAGAGTTTGCGCTGAAAGGTTCGACGGTATCGACTCCGTGATTTAAGAAGTGTCTGCCGCAGGCCATCGCAACCCACGTATCGCCCGCACCAACCATGTGCGTTGCAGAATGAAGAGCGAACAGAATCATCGCCCACCAGAAAATCAGCATAATCCAGCCGCTCATCGGCTGCCGTTGGGAAATCTTTTCTAAATCAGTCATTATTTTCTTTCATTAATTTTTACAGTTCGGTTCATTGTATAAAATTTGCGGAAGTTCAAATCTATCGGCAACACCGTTTTTATCAACCATAGAGAAACTGCACGGCATCGCTATTGGGTCGGCAACTATTCGGTTCGCATTTGATTGAAACAGAAAAACACCGAGCACAAAGACTGCCGCCGCCGCCGAACTCAAGCCCCAGCCCCAAAAATCGAGCTTGTGGTAATGAGAAAAATTATGGGCAGTTGTTTGCGGGATTTGAGCTATAAGTTTGCCCTTAAGTGCAGACGGCACTTCAATATTGGAAAGAGAACGCAACTTTAACTCTATCGAAGATATTTCTTTTTTCCACATATTCATTTTGCCAGCAATTCTTTAAGCTTTTTCATCGTTTGATTAATCTGCCATTTTACCGTACCGACAGGCCTATCGAGAATTTCCGCAATTTCGCAAAAAGTAAGGCCTTCAATATAATGCAGCACAATATTTGTATAATCCGGCATATCCAATTTACGCATAGCATCGTATAAACATCGCGATTCTTCATCAGCCAAAACTTTGCTCAAAGGATTGATATCACAGGAATTTTTATCCCTGTATTCTTCATATCTTTCCAATAAAGAAATCTGCCTTTTCGATTTTCGGGCAGAATCAATAAACTTGTTATATGCGATTTTATACAACCATGTTTTAACAGAGCTTTTTGCCTTAAAGGTATCCGCATTTGACCAGGCTGACAAAAAAATGTCTTGAGTCAAATCCTCAGTCTGGGCCGTATTACCGGTCAGATATAATACAAACCGATAAATTTCCTTATAATTTTGACAAACAACATTTTTACATTCTTCAGTCGTTATCGCCATATTTTGGAGGCCGAGAAGTTCCTTCAAAAACCGTTAAATTCCCAAAAACTATCTAATAGACGACCGTCAACTTATAAAGGTTGGCAAAAAAATAAAAAAATTATCCCTTGAGCCATTTTTCTAATCTGTCGAGCCCTTTGGTAATCTGTTCCATAGAAGTCGCGAAGCTCAAGCGGATATTATTATCGCAGCCGAACGGCCCGCCCGGCACAAGCGCAACGCTTGCCTGATCGAGAAACGCCGATGCGAAATCCATACTGTTATTAATCTTCACCCCGCCGATTGTTCTGCCGAAATGAGCCGAGACATCCGGGAAACAATAAAATGCGCCTGTCGGCTTCGGACATTTAACGCCCTGTAATGCGTTTAACCGCTGCGACATATATTTGGCGCGTTTCTCAAACTCAACTCTCATTTTTTCAACTTCGTTATTCGGGTCACTGAACGCAACCAATGCACCTGACTGAACGAAACTTACAGGGTTCTGCGTCATATGACCCTGCAATCTGTCCATAGCTTTAATCACATCGATTGGGCCTGCGACATAACCGAGTCGCCAGCCGGTCATCGCATAAGCCTTGCTGAAGCCGTTTATAGTAATTGTACGTTTGAAAGCGTCTTCGCTCACAGCGGCAAAACTTATAAATTTTGTCGTGCCGTAAATCAGATGTTCGTAAATTTCATCGCTCAAGACCATAATATCCGTGCCTTCAAGCACTTTGGCTATAGCTTTCAATTCATCCGGAGTATAAGTGAAGCCGCCCGGATTGTTCGGGCTGTTTAAAAGGAACATCGCCGTCTTTGGCGTAATTGCTTTTTTCAATTGTTCAGGAGTAATTTTGTAATCGTTTTTGAGTTCCGTCTGCACGACTTTCATTACAGCACCGGCCAGTTTAATCGTTTCCGGATAAGTTACCCAGTAAGGAGCGGGAACGATAACTTCATCACCTTCGTCGAGAACAGCCTGCATACTTTCATACACAGAATGTTTCGCGCCGAGATTAACAATGATTTGTTCCGGTTTATAATTAAGATTATTTTCCTTCTGAAGTTTTTCAGCGATAGCTTTGCGAAGTTCAGGAATCCCGGGCGTCGGCGTGTACTTGGTCTTGCCTGCCTTGAGTGCAGCGATTGCCGCATCCTTTATATATTGAGGCGTATCGAAATCCGGCTCACCTACGCCGAAACCGACAACATCAACGCCTTTGGCTTTAAGTTCTTTAGCTTTGGTGTCAACCGCCATAGTCGCTGACGGAGGTACAGCCTGTGCCCTTTTACTGACTTTCATCTGATCCTTTCTGAATAGTAAATACAGTTTGGCATTTAAACCCTTTTCAGGCCAATATTAAAGCACATATTAATCGACAGGTCAATACTTAAAACCGGTATATAAGTACTTGCTTAATAACACTTTTTGAGTAAAATGCGGATGCTTTTAAGGATATAATATGCAATTTAACTGGACGGATGCGGTTTCGCTTGTGCTGGCGATAATTTTCGGCGGCTTCATTGGAGCCGAGCGGGAATATCGCGGCAAACCGGCAGGTTTGCGGACAAACACATTAATATGTCTCGGCTCGTGCATCTTCACTATGATTTCCACAACTCTTTCCGGTTCAGACCCGGGCAGAATCTCCGCACAAATTGTTACAGGCATAGGTTTTCTTGGAGCAGGCGCTATTATTCACAGCGGTATTGGCATCCACGGCCTGACTACCGCGGCGGTAATCTGGATTGTCGCAAGTATCGGAATGGCATGCGGAGCAAAAATGTATATTCTGGCCGCGGCCGCAACCCTGCTTTCACTTATAGTGTTACTGGTTCTGCCGTGGATAGAAAAACCAATCAGTAAAAATCATCCGTCGGAAAACCACCAAAATTAAGTTAAAGCACATTGCCCCTTTTGCCCATTTTCACATCCGATAAAAAACAATTTATTATTTAATTATTTTCTTTAAATGAACGATAAATGTAATTAGTATAAGTATATAATACCGCAGGTATTTTTTAATTGCGCGTCGAATGATTGTTACGTCATTACGCCGACTTCGCTAAGCCGCGAATTACAATCGCAATTATTTAAGCCCGTTGGTATAAGTTATGCAAGGATGCGGGTCAGCGGTATTATGGATAAGAACAAAACGTCTGACAAGAATTCCAAAGACGATAACGATTATCTCAAATGGTCGAACATTGGATTGGAATTCGGCGGGGTAATAGCGGTTTTCTGTTACATTGGGTATAAGATTGACGCTGTTTTAAACTCAAGTCCTTACTTTCTTCTTGGCGGTTTTTTTGCTGGTTTTATAGGAATGTTCTATCTGATTTATAAGCAGATGAACAATAAGAAATGATGAATCTGTTAAATAATCTTGTTTTGGGCGAGTTCAGCCCTCTCAAGCCGATAGTGCCGGTAATCCTGTTTGAGTTTAAAATAGGCCAGTACACCGTCCCTGTCAGTAATCATATGTTAATGATTGCTGCCGCTTCGGTGATACTTTTAATCCTGTTGCCTCTTGCCGCCTATCCGAAAAGACTTGCACCAAAAGGCCTCCAAAATTTAGTCGAGGCAATTTGCGTATTTCTGCGGGAAGAGGTCGCACGCCCTGCTTTGCACGAGCACACAGACAAATTCATCGGTTTCATTTGGACGATGTTTTTCTTTATTTTAACGCTTAACTTACTTGGAATGATTCCCACTGAAGCGATAATTCACGTGCTTACCAAGAAGGAAAACCACTTTGGCGGCCCCGCTACGGCCAACATCTGGATTACGGCCGGACTGGCGTTTACAACGTTTTTGGTAACACACATTGCCGGAATCAGGCAGCAGGGATTGATACATTACATAAAGACTTTTATACCGCCTGTTCCATGGTATATGGCACCTTTTATGTATTTCCTTGAAATAATCACTGCATTTGTAAGACCTTTTGCACTTGCGGTCAGGTTATTTGCCAATATCGTCGGAGGCCATACGATAATAGCCACACTGGTCGGATTGATTATCATTTTTAAAAATTATGCCATAGCTTCGGTTTCAGTCGGAGCTATCGTCGGAATGTCCTTTCTTGAACTTTTAGTGGCATTTCTGCAGGCATATATCTTTACAATTCTTTCAACACTGTTTATAAGTTTTTCAGTTTCACCTGAACATTAACTTTTTTTTGGAGATAAGTATTATGGATGGAATAGCAACTACAGCATTAGCAGTAGCCGCTGAAGGCAATAGCCTGGCAATTTTTGGCGCAGTTATCGGTTGCGGGCTTGCGATTATCGGCGCCGGCATTGGCATCGGTTTCATCGGCGGCAAAGCCCTTGAAGCGATCGCTCGTCAGCCTGAAGCACAGGGCAAAATATCTACTACGATGATTATCGCTGCCGCTCTTATCGAAGGCGTTACGTTCTTCGCTCTGATTGTATGTTTCTTAACACTTTTCTGGCTCAAAGGCTAAACAAGACAGGATTTAAAATGAATAAAAGAATCATAACAGCAATTTCGATTGCGTTATTGTTCGGCGGCACTGTTGTCGCGTCCGAAGAGGCCGCACCTGCACAGGAAGGCATCTTCAGCGGCTCTTACGCGGATGCCCTTTGGACAGTTATTGCTTTCGGCACACTGGTCATTGTTCTTGGCATTTTCGCATGGAAGCCCCTGCTTAGAAGCCTCAAGACCAGGGAAGATACTATTCAGCAGCAGTTATCCGATGCCGAGAACGCAAAGTCAAAGGCAGAGCATCTGCTCGATGAGCACAAGCATAAAAGCCTTGATATAATCGAGCGGGCCAACAAGTATGCCAATCAGACCAGCAAGGAAATTGTCGAACAGGCACGCAAAGAGGCACTGGCCATTACAGACAGAGCCAATGCTGAAATTGCCGGCGCACAAGGCATCGCATCGCAGCAATTGTGGCATATGGCTGGTAATATGCTTATTAATATCAGCCAGGAAGTGCTCGGACGAAGCATTACGCCGGAAGATAACAAGAGACTTATTCACGAAGCTATTGGAAAGCTGCAGGAAGAAAGCCTTAACAAATGATATCTTCAAATTTTTTATATAATTTGGGCGAAATTTACGGCCATGCACTTTTTGAACTCGCGGCCGAACGAGGCGAAGCGGACACTGTCAAAGATGACCTGGATGAAATTGACAGATTTATGTTCGCAGAAGGCGATTTCCACGCCATTATGTCTTCTCCTTTTCTCTCGGCCGAACATAAGAGAAAACTTGCTGAAACTTTGTTTACCGGCAGGGTCTGCGAATTAACTTTAAATTTTTTACTTGTCGCCGGTTCAAAGAATCGTTTGAGTGCGATATCGTATATGATCAAAAAATATGATAAACTTTACAGAGAATCCAAAGGCTACAAGGACGTGTGGATGACCATTTCGCACGCTATCGAACAAAGCGAAAAAGACGCGATAAAGGCATCGCTGACCGAAGCTTTCAAAACCGAAAATGTTACATTGGAATTCAATGTCGAACCGGCCATTATCGGCGGCGCTGTTATTAGATACGAAGGCAAGATGATTGACAATTCAATCCGAACCAGATTGCATCGAGCGGTCGATACAGTCATTTCTCGAGGCAGGAATTCAGGAAAAAGTATATGAAATTTGATATTAGTGAATTAGGCGGAATCCTCAAACAGGAAATAAGCCAGTATAAAAATAAGCTCGACGTTACTGCAGTCGGCCGGGTCGTTGAAGTCGGCGACGGCATCGCCAGAATCTACGGCCTGCAAAACGCTATGTCCGGCGAAATGCTTATGTTTGAAAACGGCGTTAAGGGCGAAGTATTCAACCTTGAGGAAGACTCCATCGGCGCGGTTATTTACGGCGATTATGTTAAAATCAAGGAAGGCTCCGATGTTCACTCTACCGGTCAGCTTCTGTCTGTTCCTGTCGGCAAAGAGCTTCTGGGCAGAGTTGTCAATCCGCTTTGTGAACCTATCGACAGCGGCCCTACGATTCAAACATCCTCGACAAGATACGTCGAATCCGACGCTCCTTCAATTTCGCAGAGACAGCCGGTAAAGAAACCTCTGCAAACCGGCATTAAAAGCATTGATTCAATGATACCAATCGGCCGCGGGCAGCGTGAGCTGATTATCGGCGACAGAAAAACCGGCAAAACAGCAATCGCTATTGACGCAATAATAAATCAGAAACAGGAAAACGTTGTTTGCATTTACGTCGCCATCGGCCAAAAGGAATCAACGGTCGCCGAAGTAATCGAAACTTTCCGCAAACACGGCGCTATGGAATACACAACGGTTATTACCTCCCCTGCTTCGGACATCGCATCGCTGCAATACATCGCACCGTATTCAGGTTGTGCGCTGGCTGAATATTTTATGTATGAACATCAGAAAGACGTTCTGATTGTGTACGACGATTTGAGCAAACACGCCGTTGCGTACCGTCAGTTAAGTCTGCTTCTTCGCAGGCCGCCGGGCAGAGAAGCGTATCCGGGAGACATTTTCTATCTGCACAGCAGACTGCTCGAACGCAGTGCAAAACTTTCCGACAAACTTGGCGCAGGCTCAATTACAGCCCTGCCGATAGTTGAAACTCTCGAAGAGCAGGTTTCAGCTTATATTCCGACAAACGTTATTTCAATCACCGACGGCCAGATATATCTGAAAAGAGATTTATTCCTTTCGGGTATCAGACCTGCTGTTGACGTTGGCACAAGTGTCAGCCGTGTAGGCGGCAACGCACAGGTCAGCGCTATGAAGAAAGTCGCCGGCAGATTAAGACTGTATCTGGCGTCATACAATGAATTGTTGAACTTCGCACGTTTGGGCACCGAACTGGACGCTGCGTCACAGTCGCAGTTGGACAGAGGCGCTCGAATGGTCGAACTGCTCAAGCAGCCGCAGTTTTCACCCGTTACCGTAGGCGAGCAGGTCATTACTATCTTTTTGGGACTAAGCGGCCTGCTGGACGATATTGCCATTAAGAACGTTGCGAAATTTGCGCAGTCGTTTACACAAAGATTAAAATCCGAACACGGCGATTACATGGAAGAAATCAACAAGAGCGGAAACTTCAGCGACGACCTTGCGGCAAAAGTTACCGAAGAAATCAAAAAATTCAAAGAAGCTAATGCGTTGATTTAGTTGATAGTTGTTAGTTAATAGATTCAGAATAAAATAATATGGCAGGAACAAGACAAATATTACAGCGGCGCAAGGCTGCCGACAGTATCAGGCGAATCACTCGCACAATGGAGATGGTCTCTACCGCCAAGTACAAGACATATCACCACCGCAGAGACATCGCCGCTGAATACGAAAACGCCCTTTCGCAAATCGGATACCTTATGGTTACCTCACAGGAACCGATCGACCATCCGCTTTTGAAGCAGAACAAGTCTAATCGTTCTTCTGTTTTGGCTGTGGGTTCAACTCGCGGACTTTGCGGCTCGTATAACAGCCATATCTCACATCTGATTGACGTGCATATTAAAAACGCCGCACAGTTCAATCGTGAGCTTGATATCTACGCGACCGAAAGCAGACTTTTAAGCACTATCGCATACAAAGGTATAACGCCCCAAAAAGTATATCCAAACATTGACAAATGTCTCGAAGGCGTCGGCATAGACGAGATTACAGACCACTGTATCGACCGGTATATGGCAGGCGAAATCGACAATTTTGATATTGCGTACATGCAGTACTTTTCAGCGTCGAGCCAGAGCGTGCAGACAATGACGATTCTGCCTTTGACGGAACTGATTGACAGTCTTACCACGCGTTCGACCGCGATTTGGCCTTACGATATTTCTTTCGAGGAATTTTATCTTTCGCCGAAAGCTTTTGAAGTAATCAAAGGACTGGCTCGAATTATCGTTCGGGCGTCTATTGAATTTTGTTTTATGGATGCCGCGTTGAGCGAGCATTTGGCGCGTATGGTTGCAATGAGAAGCGCAACCGACAACGCCGAGACTATGATTAAGAAATTAACAAACGAATATAACACCGCCAGACAAAGCAAGATCACGGGCGATTTACTTGACATTGTAGGTGGAACCGGAGCATTAACATGAAAAAAGGCAAATTAGTACAGGTTATCGGAAGCGTTTTCGACGCTAAATTTGATTTGCAGGATGTACCTGCCGTACACAACGCTATTGAGATAACTATGCCCAGCGGCAAGAAGTTATTCGGCGAAGTGCAGCAGCACCTTGGCGACGGCAAGATTCGCGCTATCGCGATGGGCAGCACACTGGGCCTCCGCAGAGGTCTTGACGTCTTTGACACCGGCGCCCCGCTGACGGTACCAGTCGGCAAGGAAACACTCGGCAGAGTGCTTAATCTGCTCGGCGAACCTATTGACGAGGGCGGACAGATTATGACAAACGTAACGCGTCCGATTCACCGCAATCCTCCGAAACTGTCTGAGCTTTCCGCAAAATCGGAAATGTTCGAGACCGGCATTAAAGTTGTCGATCTGCTTTGCCCGTTCGTAAGAGGCGGCAAAACAGGCCTATTCGGCGGTGCAGGCGTAGGCAAGACCGTCGTTATACAGGAACTTATCGCACGTATCGCAACCAAGCACGGCGGCTATTCAGTATTTGCCGGCGTTGGCGAGCGAACACGTGAAGGAAACGATTTGTGGCTCGAAATGCAGCACACTAAAATCGGCGACACTAATGATACCGTTTTAAATCATACCTGCCTTGTTTTCGGCCAAATGAACGAACCGCCGGGAGCAAGATTGAGAGTCGCATTGACAGGCATGACGCAGGCCGAATATTTCTGCGAAAGCGGAGTAGGCGACACGCTCTTGTTCATCGATAATATTTTCCGTTTCTCGCAGGCAGGCTCGGAAGTATCCGCACTGCTTGGCCGTATTCCATCAGCGGTAGGTTATCAGCCGACATTAGCCACGGAAATGGGCGAACTGCAGGAAAGAATCACATCTACACTCCGCGGCTCAATTACTTCGGTACAGGCGATTTACGTACCGGCTGACGATTTGACAGACCCCGCACCGGCAACGACGTTTACGCATTTGGATTCGTTTGTTGTGTTGAGCCGTGCGATTACACAGAAAGGTATTTATCCTGCGGTTGACCCGCTGGAAAGCTCATCTCGTATTCTCGATGAAAATATCGTTGGCAAAAACCATTACGACGTTGCGCAAAGAGTGCTCGAATATCTGCAGCGGTACAATGATTTGCGCGATATTATCGCGATTCTCGGCGTTGACGAATTGAGCCGTGAAGACCAGATGGTTGTCGCAAGAGCGAGAAAGCTCGAAAGATTCTTCTCGCAGCCGTTCCTCGTTACGTTCCAGTTCACAGGCCTTGAAGGTAAATATGTCGATAAGGCCGATACGATTGAAAGCTGCAAACAGATATGCGAAGGCAAATGGGATCATCTGCCGGAAGAAGCGTTTATGTATGTCGGAACAGTTGAAGACGCCGCACAGAAAGCCGCGCTGCTTACAGGTAAAAAATAATGTCTGAATCAAAAAACATGTTCAAATGTACAATTGTTTCGCCGGCAGGCAAACTGCTCGACTGCTCGGCATCGAGCGTCATCTTTATCGCGCACGACGGCAGCGTAGGCGTTATGAGTCATCACATGCCGATGCTCTGTGAACTTGGCATTGGCATTATGGAAATTAACTTACCGCATACCGACACATCCGAGGCCGGTAAAAAATTCGCATTGATTGACGGCGGTTTCGCGCTGGTTCACTCCAATGTTGTCCACATAATTGCCGCCGACGCCGTCATCGGCTGGGACGCCAAAAAAGACAAAATTAACATACTTGTAGACGCCAACAAGCGAAAGCTCAAAGATACACCTGAAAAATCCCCGCAACACGCGCATCTGCTGAAAAAGAATATTCTTTTGGAACAATTGTTGACTTATCATAGTGCGTAAGCGATTTGTACACCTGTGCAAGCCTTTTACATACCCTAAACCAGGCTTTTTTTACTTTGCTTCCTCTCATTTTCTGCTAATATTTTGTGCATGGCGACGAAAACACATAATTTATCCGGAAAATGGCAGTTTAAACAATACCCTGTTTCAGCACGAAGGATGCGCGACCTCAACGAAGGCAGCTGGCTCGATTGCACTGTCCCGGCTTCGATTTTCTCGTGCCTTATCGATGCGCAAGTCATCGACCGCAAAAAACTGGAAAATAATCCCAACGATTTTTATCAGGTAAGTGTTGACCCGTGGATTTTCAAAAAAACATTTGATGCGCCAGAAGATTTCCTGCAATCAGAAAAAATGGAGCTTGTCTTCGACGGCCTTGATACTTATGGTCGAATCTGGCTCAACGGAAAACTGCTCGGCAATACAGATAATATGTTTTGCCAGTGGCGTTTTGATGTCGCAGAACTGTTACAACCGAAAGATAACGAACTTCTTGTAAAATTCGATTCCGCAACCGAAGAAGGTCAGCGTCTGATGAACCGCTTCGGAAATTTCTATCCGACCGCACTGCCCGAATGTTCGCTGCTGATGCGGCCGTATGTTCGGAAATCACAGTGCCAGTTCGGCTGGGATTGGGCGCCGACAATGCCCGGCTGCGGTATCTGGCAGCCTGTCCGACTTGAAGCGTTTGACAAAAGCTGTATCCGTGATATCCAAATCGCAACGATAGACTGCGATAAATCAAACGCTGATATAAAAATTTCGGTACAGACGGATAATTTTGCGAAAAAACACATTAGCTGCGATATCAGCATTTGCGACTCCGACGGAAATATCGTTACATCGACAAGATTGGAATTGCCGAATAACCAAAACAACGCCTCGACAGTAATAAAAATCCAGCAGCCGCAGCTTTGGATGCCGCGAGGTTACGGCGAGCAGCCTTTATATAAACTCGAAGCCCGCCTTGTTTGCGATGACAGGCAAATTGATACGACCCTGAAAACTTTCGGCATAAGAACGGTGAAGATAAACCAGACTCCCGACGAATTCGGCACGAGTTTCCAGTTCGAAATCAACAATCAGCCTGTTTACGCCAAAGGTATTGATTGGATTCCCATTACGCTCTTCGTCGGCTCGGCGACGGAGCAGGATTACGAAAAGCTGCTCGAACTGGCAGTTGACGCTAATATAAATTTCATCCGCGTTTGGGGCGGCGGATATTACGAAACAAATACTTTCTATGATATCTGCGACAGACTCGGCATTATGGTCTGGCAGGATTTTCTGTTCGCCTGCTCTCACTATCCAGACCGCCAGTGGTTTATGGATATTGTAAAAAAAGAAGCGACGCAAAACATTATCCGTCTACGCAACCATCCGTCGCTGGTAATCTGGTGCGGCAATAATGAAATCGACTGGCAGCAGGCAATGCACACTCGCAAAGGCCAGAAATTCTACGGTAAAAATATTTACCATTCGCTTTTGCCGGAACTTGTCCGCGAGCTTGACCCGAATCGCGATTATATTAATTCTACGCCATTCGGTCCGTCCAAAGACCCAAATACGCCGAAAAGCGGAACCATTCACCAGTGGGACGTTTGGGCATGTATGAAACATACGGACAATTATCTTAGCACGATTCCGCGTTTTGTTTCTGAATTTGGTTTCCAGGCTCTGCCGTGCAAAAAAACACTGGAAGAACTTTTTGATATTGATGCTGCGCATACCGCCGCCGATTCGCTCGAAAAACATAACTATATGATAAACGGCATGAACAGACTGCTTTATTATATTAACGAACTGTTCCCGATGCCGCAAAACATCGATGAATTTATTTATCTGTCGCAGGTGGCGCAGGCTCGCGCGATTCGCAAATATGTCGAACATCTCCGCCGCAATTCGCATATCAACTCCGGCGTTTTGTACTGGCAGTTTAACGATTGCTGCCCGTCGATAAGCTGGTCTGCACTTGATTATAAGAATCGCAAAAAAGCGTTATACTATCACACTCGCAAATTTTACGCTCCGGTCGTCGTTTCCGCGTCAGCACAGATTACACGCCATCGCCCGCAGCATAAAACTATCGATGCGATTACAGCATCAGCCGTGAACAACTCGCTTTTACAGCAGACCGCATTGCTTGTGTGCAAACTTACGGATACGAATTTTAATGTTATAGATGAATTCAGCAGACCGTTATCTATTGGCCCCGGCTGCGTGGAAAAAGTCCTGCTGCCAAAGTCGTTCACTGCTGAAAAGAACCAGAACGACACGTTTATTCATATCCAGCTCCGCGGCGACAAAGAAATTTTAGCTGAAAATGTATTTTTCTTCGTGCCGGATAAATATTTTAATTTCACACCGGCAAATATCACGGTTAAAACTGAAAAAGTTGATGCGTTGAACTGGAATTTGATTTTAAGCAGCAAAAATTTAGTAAAAGATGTTCACATTGACTGCGCGTTCGATGCTGAATTAAGCGACGACTATTTCGACATATTGACGAACGAACCGGTAAATATTAGAATTAAAACAGATAAACCAATGGAAGAAATATTAAGTGGAATAAAGTTTGAATCTGTTAATTGTTTTATCGCGAATAAATAATGTTTACATGTCCAAACTGCCAGACCGAACTAAAGAGGATTAAGAGCAAATTCGGCATGTTCTGGTATTGCCCTTCCTGTAAAGGCCGGGCTGCCACGCTCGAACTTTTGCGAAAAATAATCTCCGGCAACTCTACAAGTAAACTATGGCAGCGGACAATTTCCGGCCAATATCCGCAAAAACGAAAGTGTCCATCCTGTGCAAGTCCGATGGCCGAAGTACCAATCATAAACGGTGAATACACCGTTTATCTCGATACGTGTAAAAGATGTCGTATGGTATGGTTCGACAACAATGAATATCAGCAGCTTCCAAAAATAAAACCGGAAGCAAAAATCACTGACAAACTCACGATGGAGCAGCGTGAAAAACTTGCTCTTGCAAGGTTGGAATTTGAAAAAGAAAAACAAAGAGCTGCAGATATCGGCTACTCGTCAGATGAAGCACCTGATAATTATGTACAAGTATTACTTGGATTTGTAGGGTTTCCAATTGAATACGACGATGAAAGAATCAAAAATACACCTTTTGTTACATGGACTTTAACCGCTGTAATAGCTATTGTAAGTTTTTTTGCTTTCTATAATCTGAGAGAAACAATAAATAATTGGGGCTTGATTCCTGAATATTATTACCGCCATTCGGGATTAACGTTAATCAGCTCTTTTTTCTTACACGCAAATATTTTTCACCTTGTCAGTAATTTATATTTTTTAATTATCTTCGGCGATAATGTCGAAGATTTTCTCGGCAGATTCAAATATATAGTATTAATAATTCTTGCGGCCTTGGTTGGAGATATTACTCATATATTATCCGACCCGCATTCATTAACTCCGTGCATCGGAGCAAGTGGCGGCATTTCAGGAGTTATCACTTATTACGCTTTAAGATTCCCTCACAATCAAATTGGAATGATGTGTGGCTACAGATTCTTATTTAGATGGATTCGTATGCCGGCTATCTGTCTGTTTGCTTTATGGATACTGATGCAAACAGTGGGCGCAATTGCCCAATTCCACGGGTTTAGTAATGTCTCTGCACTTGCACATTTGGGCGGCGTGGCAACAGGTTTTGTTTTCTGGCTTTATACTCGGCCAAAAAATAAGGCTTCAGAACATTCTGAAGCCTTGTAATGGAGATGATGGGAATCGAACCCATATTTCCGCGATGCGACCGCGGTGTGCTCCCGTTACACCACATCCCCTATACGAGAAAATTCGAAATCCTAATATCTAAATCCGAAACTACAGTTGCCATTTTTCATAGCATACAATTTTTTCGACACTCTCGCGAGGTCTGTGCACTTCCTTATCGGTCGGGTAACCGACAGGCATAATTTCAATTATTTCCACTCGGTCGGGAATGCCGAGAATGGGTTTAAGTTTTTCTGGATAAAACGAGCCAATCCAGCAGCTCGCCAGTCCTTCGGCCGTAGCCGCCAGCGCGATATGCTCCATAGCGATAGCGACATCTATCGACGCAATCGCCAGACCGCACCGCATTTTATAATCACTGTTGCTGCATCCGACAATAATCGCCGGTGCCGTGGCGATAAACATCTGCTCATTGGCCGCCATAGCGACTTCCTTACGCAGTTTTTCATCAGTAACGACAACAAACCGCCAGTCCTGCAGATTCTTGGCCGATGGCGCGAGCCTTGCCGCTTCGATTATCCTGTCGAGTTTGTCCTTTTCGACCGGTTTTGAAGCATAGCTTCGACAAGCATACCGTTTTTTTATTGCTTCGTATAAATCCATAAGGCGGCTATTATAATCGGTCAATTTTTATCGTCAAGAATTAAGAAAGAGAAATGACAAGATTAAATTGTGCAGGTTAACATATTTAAAATAAAAAGGCCGATATCAAATGTCGGCCTTTTTTGTTAATCTTTGTTATATTATTACTTTTTTCTCAAAAGCAAGCCGCCCAAAGTCAGAAGCAGAACTGTTGTTGGCTCTGGAATAACCAGCGATACTGATGCAGCTCCTACTACTCCATCCGCGAATACTATTCCGCCGCGATATGTAGTTTCTGTCGAAATATTCAAAGTGGTTTCAGTTGCACCATTTAAATCTATCTGCAGCACTACCAAGTCGGATAAATCCAATGGAATCGAATTGGAATTTGCGTACATTCCTAAATCGAGTAGATTAACAATCCAATCAAGATTAATATCTCCCGCACTAAAATCGCCATTTATCAGCCAGTTTTCTACAACCACTCTCAAATCAAGCAAATCAACAAACCCGTCATAATTCAAATCTAATTCCGGAAGATAATCATCGTATCCAGCTTCGCTGCAAAGAATATCCGCTGCCATTTCAAGAGTTATTGCGTTTGTCCCCAGACTTCCATATACTCCAGGATAACCAACCGGCGAAACCGGCGTACCCCAACTGGTTACAACACCAGACATATCCATCATAATTGTACTGGGGTATATTGGAAAATATGAACTTGCTGAAACCAAACTGGTAAAAGTTGCGCCATTCGTCAAAGTTGCATTTAACGCGATTCCCACAGGAACATTTAAACTATCTGCCCCACTGTAGCCGATTGCAACTTTTCCATCACCAAGATTGATTGCCGTAAGCTGAAAACCAGCGGTTGCAAAAAGTGATGAGCTTAAAGTGATGATACAACAACACACTAACCTCAAAGATACCTTCATTTTCCTCCACCTCCAAAAAAAAATAATTTCTTCACCGAATCAACTAAGGGTTAAGTATATTCAAGAATACAACTTTGTCAAGTCTAAAATACCTCTTTACATTACAATAA
The DNA here is from genome assembly GCA_021371795.1 of Planctomycetaceae bacterium. Lineage (NCBI taxonomy): Bacteria > Pseudomonadati > Planctomycetota > Planctomycetia > Planctomycetales > Planctomycetaceae > Planctomycetaceae bacterium. The sequence goes on from JAJFVK010000013.1 coordinate 260,473, forward strand.
AAAATGGTATATTAATTCCATAAGCATAGAAAAGGATGATATGGCAGGAAATAACAAAGTACATCCGGTTCAATTCGCATCACTGTTTAAGCCCGCTTATGTAGTCTGTCACACACAAAAAACCGACCGCGATTCTGTTCTGCGCGAACTGCTGACCCAGCTTGCTTATCAGGCCGGAATTGGCAATGTGGACGAGGCCTTCAAGGAAGTGCAGCATCGTGAAAACGAAATTCCCACAATCGTCGGTCCGGGCATCGCAATGCCGCACGCAAGACTCGACAGCATCGACAAAATCATCGTCGGCGTGGCAACCGTAAAAGACGGTTTCGTTTACGCACCGGAACGCAGCAATAATACAGTTAAACTTATAATTCTCACACTCGCGCCAAAGATTGCCCCCGGCCTGTATTTGCAGGCGATTAGTTCTGTCGCGAAAATTTGTCAGGCTCCGGCCACTGCCGACACCGTTGCCAAATTAGACACGCCGGAAAAAATATGGTCGTTCTTCCAGACAAACGGAGCGACCCTGCCGGAGTTTCTGCGAGCCTGCGACATTATGGAACCTGTTACCGTAAAACTTCAGGAACACGATACGATGGAGCGTGCGATTGATTTATTTATCCGACACCTTGTCAGCGAAGTGCCCGTGATTGACAAAGATGGTGAACTCATCGGCGTGGTCTCTACGCACGAGCTGCTCCGCGTTTGTCTGCCGGATTATGTGCTGTGGATGGACGATTTAACGCCGATTATTAATTTTGAGCCTTTCGCGCAAATCCTGCGAAAGGAAAGCCAAACCTGGCTGGCGGAAATTATGACATCCGATTACGCAACCGTTGACGAAAACGCCCCTGCCGTACAGGTCGCAAAGGAAATTTCACGTCAGCAAACTGATATCGCGTATGTTATGCGAGGCAAAAAACTGATTGGCATTGTTTCGCTTGCGACATTTTTAAGCAAAGTGCTTCGGGAATAAAAATGACAGAGCAGGAAATAAAAAAACAGAAAATCAAAAATACATTATACCTCTGTATTATGCTCGCAGTAAGCGGCGCCGTCGGTCTGCTCGCGCATTCTCTCGATTTCAACAGACAGCAGGCGATGTCGTGTTCGATATTCATTATGATTATTATGGCCACGCTGCTGTTTTGGCAGTTCCGCCTGGCGATTGCGTTTGTCGGCATCGGCGTGCTTATGGGCACAAACGTGCTCACGCTGCCTACATTTATCCGTGAATGTAAAATCGATGTGATTCTGTTTCTCGTCGGGATGATGGTAACTGTCGGTGTACTGAAAGAGCTTGGCCTTTTTACATGGATAATTCAAAGCGTAATCACTATTCCGCACATCACCGGCAAAACATTTGTCATTATCATCGCCGTACTCGGCGCGTTTATGGCCTGCGCGGTTGACGAAGTTACATCCATCGTTTTCATCGCCACGCTGATTTTTCAGGTCTGCGATACGCTGAAAATCAAACCCACACCTTTCGTCATCATCGGCGTACTGGCCACAAACATCGGCTCTACCGGCACAATGCTCGGCAATCCTGTCGGTATTCTCATCGGACAAAAAGCGAATCCGCCTTTGAGTTTCGTTGACTTCATTACGTGGTCATTTCCGATAATGCTCGTAACGCTCACGGTCTCCATCATTCTTTTAATGATGATATACAGAAAAGACATAAAGCTGATGACAGAACGCCTCAACGACCGCAGGCAATTAGGCCTTGGATTGGGGCCATTGGTGAAAGTCCCGTATAAAAGCGGCCTGGCAGTGCTCGTTGGAATGATTACGTTCATCGCTCTGCATCACCATATCGAAATCAAACTCGGCCTTGCCCCGAATACAGTGCTGATTGTCGCGCCGCTGGTCATTGCGGGTCTGCTGATGCTCTGGCGGCACGAACGCGCACGCCATTATATCGAAGCCGACGTCGAATGGTGGACGCTGCTTTTCTTTATGATGCTGTTCGCAGTCGCAGGCACACTCGAAGAAACACACGTCTCGAGCAAAATCGCCGGCTATTTCCAACAGGCCTTCGGCGATAAGCCTGCACTTTTGACACCCGTAATAATTGGTGTTGCAGCTATTGGCTCTGCATTTGTTGACAATATCGTTTTCGTCGCGGCCTTTATGCCGATTGTCAACGACCTCGGCCACACGCCTCTGCTATGGGCATTGCTTCAGGGCGCGTGCCTTGGCGGCAATATTACAATGATTGGCTCGACCGCAAACATCGTTGCACTTGGTATGCTCGAAAAAAGGTACAAAGCGCACATTTATTTCTTCGAATGGCTAAAGGTCGGCGCGGTCATTGGCATCACATCCTGCATTATCGCATGGGGCGGAATTGCCCTTTTATCGCCTTATATGCCCACAAAACAGCAGCGGGAAGAAATGCGTCAAACACTCGAAAAGAAAACCCTCGAACTTCATCCGAGTTTAATTGGCGATTCTAACAATTGACACACGCCAAATCTTTGGTATTCTAACAATATGGCAAATAAAAAATTACCAAAAACCGGAACGATTGAAATAGCACCATCAATTTTGAGCGCAGACTTTTCACGTCTTGGCGATGAAATCGCACAGGTCGAAAAGACCAGCATAACAATGCTGCATCTTGACGTAATGGACGGTCATTTCGTGCCGAATATTACGATTGGCCCTGTTGTCATTTCAAAAATCCGCAAATGCTCGAATCTTTTCTTTGACAGTCATCTGATGATTAGCGAACCGGGAAAATACGCCGATGCGTTTATAAAAGCAGGCGTAGATAATATCACGTTTCATATTGAGGTTGTTCCGAATCCAACGGACTTCATAAAGAAACTGCACGATGCCGGTGTTTGCGCAAGCCTTTGTTTGAATCCTGAAACACCGGTTTCGGCGATAGAAAAATACGCGCCGCTGGCGGATATGATTTTAGTAATGACGGTTCACCCCGGCTTTGGCGGCCAGAGTTTCATTCACGAAGCCGCGAAGAAAATCAAACCGATTCGACAGATTGTCGGCCCGAATATTAGAATCGAAGTCGATGGCGGAATAGATGCGAAGACCGCACCGATAGTTACACAGTTAGGTGCTGATACACTTGTCGCCGGCAACGCTATTTTTGGTCAATCTGACCGCACTGCCGCGATTAATGCTATAACCAACGCTATTACAAAAAAATGACAGAAGAGCCTGATGTGTATCTTATTCCTTTCAATGGTTTTTCGGATATCGATGCCTCGCAGCTTTCAGTCGTACTTTCCCAAGATTTGAACATTGTCGTAAAAGCTACCGGATGCATGTCTGTCCCAAACGACTCATATGATCCTCTACGACAACAGCATGTTGCAGATAGATTTGGCTACTGTATACATTTGCCTTTTCGCTATTAGTTTTTTCACTTCAACCCCCCTTGTGGGACTTGAAGAAAAAAAACAGAGGGGGCGGATGTGTTAATTCGTGGTTCTTGAGCCGCAGCGAAACCCCTTCGGGGTTCTTTTCTTCGTGAAAATAAAGAGAGGGCAAAAAAAATCCCGCATTAGGAAATGCGGGACAGGGCAAAAAGGGAACCAAAAATTATTTCAAATTGTATTCAACTCTTATAAACAGGATTATATCGCAATCATCCTTTAAAACCAAATCGCGGAAACTGAATTTCTGAAATTTGAATCATAAAGACCTTCGGCAGTCTGCTGCCTGTCTTTTTATAGGACGGTTACCGAAAAATTTTTCGATTCGCATTGGTTTCGTTACTGTGAAAATAGGAAAAATTTTCCAGCAAAGGTACGATAATAACCGGCTTTAAATACTGCCGCCCTGCTTTTCGCCCCATTTTACACAAAAGCACTCTCGCAAATTTGTTTTTGGAGCGAATTTTTGATATAATCAATTTCGTAATTGGGGTAGTAACAGCACTGATTTTCATCGCGAATCATTTGGGAACTATAAAAAACGAAAGGGGTTTATTGATGGTAAGAAGAGTTATAACAATTTGTGTATTAATGGTCGTTTTAAGTTCAGTATCAGCGTTTGGGGCGGTATATTCACAGGTTCAGAGTTTCGCCGGCACTCCGAACATCAACAACACATTTACATTTAATCAGTTCAACACTTCTTTGGGAACATTAACCGGAATTCAGATTACATTAACGGTAAATTCCCAGGGCGGCATATATGTGCTTGATAACGATAGCGATTCAGCCGCAACCGGCACATTTGAATTCGGCGCAATGGGCAGCATGTCTTCGACTGATGTGATATTACTAAATTCGATGTTCGCTTCAATCCCCGGCAATGTCGGCGCGTATCAGACGCAGACGTTTTCACTTGCCGCGGATAATGGCGACGGCATTGGCAATTTGGATTCAACTGGCCCGGACGGAATGGCATATATCGGCCATAGCGAAAGCGGCTCCGGCACAGGAACTGTATCGAATATGTTATGGTCAATGGGTACCAAAGGTTTCCTCGGAACAGGCACATACAATATTCTTTGCAACATTATGCAGTGGTCGAACTTAACCAGTACCGGCGGCGTAGAATATTCAGTAACACCGGTAACTGCGAGCGGTTCGGTACAAGTAAGCTACATTTACGATGCTATACCAGAACCGGCAACCCTTGTAATACTCGCATTGGGAGCGTTGATACCAATGAAGAAAAGATTCAGAAAAGCCTAAAAAATGGGAAGAGTTCTCATATATGAAAGAAGCCTCGAAAATCGGGGCTTTTTTCTTGCGCCAACGGCCTGAAATTTGTAACACTTTAGCCGTACAATTTTTCGTAGGGGCAGACCCATGTGTCTGCCCAAAGGGCGAACACGTAGGTTCGCCCCTACATTTGGCTAAAGTGGTACAAAAATTAAATATATTTTTCTCTTGCATTGGCTGTTTTTTGTGGTATAATGCCTGTTGAATTTTGGTTGGGAGAAAGTATTTCAGCACCGGATTAGAAAACTCACATAGTTAGCTTACAGTGTTAGTGTATGCGTGTTTGGAGGCACCACTTTTATTTTTCAGGAGATTAAGTTATTCAGCGCAGAAATTGCGCGCGTTTTAAAGCAACGTATTTAGTTTAGTGTTCGTTTTAAACAGAAAGACTTAATTTTTGGAAAGTGAGGCCTTTATGAAAAAGGCGGTATTACTGACGTGTGTATCACTTCTCATCGCAGTTGTGCCGGCGTTCGGCTTAACAACTATTCCACAGGTATTCACCTTTGGCTCTTCTGCTACGTACTGGACAAATCCTCTGGTTGTAAATCAATTCGATAATTCTTTGGGAACATTGACCAGCGTTCGGATTTCTATCGACGGCGATATGAGCGCACTGCTGACCATCGTCAACAACTCAAAAAAGAGTAAATCCTCTACCGGCAACGCAAACGCCGAAGTGGAAATCGAACTTACAGGGCCGAGCGGATTGACACAAACATTGAATCTCACAAACAATGACGGCATTGATTATATGCTTGGCGCAGGAAATTCCCTTGTTTCTTCTACTCCTCTGACAGGCAGCGGAAATGCTATCGCAACCTGGGACACTGTTGCGATTCTTGCAGCGTTTACAGGCAGCGGCACTGTTAATTTGACTCTCGACGCATCAGGCGCAACTAATCTGTACAACACAGGCGGTTCGACTTACATCAGTGAAGATTCGACTATAGCCGCTGGTTCGAACGTATCAATTGCATATACTTACCATGTTCCCGAACCGGCCACCATTGGTTTGTTGGGTATTGGCGCTTTGGCATTTCTTCGAAGAAAAAAATAAATAAAAAGTGTATTTCAAAAACTTGCTGCTCGTGGCCATGGTTACGGCCTTCGCTTCAATAGTTGAAGCTGCTGAAATTAAGCAAACACGGAGTTTGAGCGAAACTGCGGTTTTCTCGCAGTTTGACAGCAAGTTAGGCAATCTTAATTATATAAAAATAGATGTTCTTTTAAATATCAGCGACGGACAGTTGTATTACGATAACGACAGTTCTTCACCGGCATCCGGAACTCTGCAGTTCGGAAAAGTTGTAAGTATTACATATACAACAGATGTAATTCTGAAAAATTCCGCCGCCCAGATGATTTTGGGCGATGGCAAGATTTACGGTTGCAATACCTTGAACTTCAGTCTTGCCGCTGACAACGGCGACGGAAAATACAACTATGATTCCACTTCGCCTGACGGCAGCGTTTTTTCGGGAAGCAGTTTGACATTCTCTGATTCCGGTTATATCGCAGATGGCTATTGGAATCAGGGCACGAAAGGCTTTATCGGTGCAGGTACGTATAATATTCTTTATTCCGTGAGCCGGTGGATTAACTTTTCCGGGAATAATATAAACGATATCGAATATTATTGTTCGCCTGCGGTTTCGTCGAACGGCAGCATTAGCGTAATATATTCTTATACCGCTGTTCCGGAACCATGTTCGTTTTGTTTGATTAGTGCAGGCTTTGCTTTAATTATGAAGAAAAGGCAAAAGCCAAAAAGATAATTTTAAAAATTTGTGTTTTATGACCAGTTTTCTCTTGCATTTTTAATTATGCAGGATATACTTGTTTTTGTTGGGAGACAGGTCAAAACACTTTTTTAAGTAAATAAAATTCAGCAATTCACACAGTTGAGTTTTTTAGTTTGTTTTACAGGGGACGAGTAAGTAGTTATTCAGCGAACTGGTAATTCGCGCGTTTTAAAGCAACGCAGTACCAATTTGGAGGCATATCGTTTTCACGGAGTCAAGTTATTCAGCGCAGGTATAGCGCGCATTGTATGTTTAAAATTATTTTGGAAACGTTATCAGAAAGGTACTTAAGGATGAAAAAATTACTTACAATCAGTTTAGCTCTAATGCTTGCGGCTTCAACAACGTATGCCGTAACAATCACTTCTATAAACGCTAATAACGCGATTACGAATTATGATTACGTAACAGGCAAGCTGACCATGACCGGCACAAGCGGCGGCAGCGTTCAATTTGACAATACAACGAACATGTCTCTTGGCGGCTCATTTACACTTAGCCTGTATTTGACAGATGCCTCTTTCGGCACAACAGCGGCGGCAAATCTTGATACATCAAAAGCCGCGACATTCTCATTTTACAATGGCAGTACTGTTTATCTGGCAGGCACAATTTCCAGTTTCAATCTTATTGAAGCATTCGACAACGGCGGTATGCTCGCAGGTCAGGGCGCATTCAGCGTCGATGCCGGCAGTACATTACTGTCAGCTTTTGGCAACACCGGCAATATCGTTGATATTACGTTCTTTGCTCCAGCAGCTTTGAACAATTTTAACACAATGAATTTTTCGTCAAGTCCGCAGACTCTTTCAAATTTCACAATCACATCCGTTCCGGAACCGGCAACGATGGGGTTGTTGAGTCTTGGCGCTTTTGGTCTTTTAAAAAGAAGGAACGTTAAAAAGTAATGCCACGGGCATTTTTAAATTGCGCGTCGAACGGCTAAATAAGTCATTACGCCGGCTTCGCTGAGTCGCGATTCACGAACGCAGTTTTTAGTACCGTTGGTAAAAATCAGGAATCCTTGGAGAGTCAATAAGAAGAAGTTATTAGGCGTTAGTAATCGAAGAAGAATTCTTATTGAAATGCCGCAATCGGCAATTTATTCGCCGACAGGCAACAAGGATTAAAAATGTTACGTTTCAACCTTCTTACAATTTGTATTTGTATTGCATTCTTTTCGTTCTGCGGAATTTCTGTTTATGGCAGCTATGATGTCTATATGCAGGAAAGCCCTCCCGGTTCAGGCGTTATTATGCCGGGCGTTGGTATGCACACCTTTCAAGACAAGGAAAACATTACGCTGACTACCGCTCCGAAAGCGGGTTATCGTTTTGTCGGCTGGCTCGGCGATGTCAGAGACCCCTCGGCTAATAGAACAAGTTTGGTCGTCGATGGTCCGAAGATTATCATCGCGGTATTCGAAAGAGATGAATACGCTTTCGAAGAAAAGGACCCGCAAATCAGCGTCGGCCCCGAAGCTTTGTTCCCCCGTTCCGATACTTACACCAACAGTATCAGTACATGGAGCGAGCCGTATGACCCGTATGACCCGGACTATCCAGAGGATCCTGAAGACCCAGGTGACGATCCGCCTGTTCCAACTCCGGAACCAACGACAATGGTACTTCTCGGCATAGGCGCGTGGCTTGCGAATAAACGCAGAAACGATTCGAAATAAAGTTAAGACAAACTTATAGAGATTGTCTTTGTAAAACTGCTTTCCAGTTTAATCGGATAAGCGGGAGTAACGCTTGTATAGCTTTTGAAAAAAGTTTTGCGCAGCGGAGTGTTTCCGTTTGCACAGAGCTATAGAGGTATTGAGTGAAGTTTCATGTATATACGAAATGAAATAATAATTTTATTGAAAGGTAAAAATATGAATAAAAGAAATCGCTTTCTAACGTGCATTGGGGTGGTTGTCCTGATGGTTACGCTGCAGACTACTCTATTCGGCGGATATTTTCTGCCCGCAAGCGACATCTGGCAGGGTTCACGTAATGTCAACATCAGCTCTGGCACTGCTTATGTCGAATATGCTGTGTATGATGCAACCGACTTACCAGATGAAATAGACATAACAACAACTGATAAATACGTTTATGCCTATCAGATTTTCAATGATCAGCCGGGCGACTACGATTTGCCGATAGCATCTATGATACTATCCGGCGGCAACACATCTGTGGCTCACAACATCGGCTCTTTAACTGACGGCACTACATCGGGCGTTTCACCAGACTATTCTGCAATCAACACTACAGACAGCACTTTTGTCTGGGAATTCCAAAATGGCCTTCTTGTGGAATACGCACATTCTATGTTCCTAGTATTCACCTCCGATTACGCTCCTAAAGCGGGAACTATCGCACTGTCAACTGAATATGGCGATGACATCCCAGTCAATGGTGATGGCACAACTACCGGAGATTCGTCTGCATCAGCTCCAGAGCCCACAACGATAGCGTTGTTGTCTATTGGCGCCTTTGGTTTATTAAGAAAAAAAGTGAAAAGAAGTTAATTGTAGGGCGACCTCTAAAAGCCAGTCCTCACGAAATTTGTCCTCGATCTGGTCGGGGAGTGAGTGGTGCTTTGGGAGTTCGTCTTAAAAAATCCTTGAGAAAGATTTTTTGGAAAGCCCTGCGAATACCAACAGTATTTTCAGGGCTTTTTTATGCGCTGTTAATGTAGTTAAAATTGATGATGAATTTTCCGCTTGACTTAGTCCCTTTTATCAGATATAATGCCGCCCAATCATTGGGATTTGGGGCGGAGAAAACATTTGGGCAGCCAACCGACTGGAGGGTTGGAAGGCTGGACATCAGTTAGTCAGGTCGAGAAAACGCGTAGCAGTGGTTTTTGCGCGTTCATTTCGCATATAATCCACTATTTCGGAGAAAACGGGCTGTTTTTCTGCGCTTTGTGCGTATGAAAGAGTCTTTGGCTTGTTTTCTGTAATTTGGATTTTGGAGTTATTTTGGAAAGAAGTTGTTGTATGGACTTGAGAAGAAATGTTATTGCGCCAATTCGTTCAGGCATTCCCCGTTTTCACCTGATTTTAGCCATCCTTATGCTTTTTGCCGTCCAGTCGCAGGCCATAATCTATTGGTCAGCAAGCAGCGGAAGCGGAACGGGCTTTACGTGGGCAAACGGAGGAAGCGATAAAGGCCTGTATGGCAACCCGGAAATAAACGGAAATACATTCGAGTTTACTCCCGGCACAGACTTCCAGGCAACAAGCAACGGTAATACAGTACTTACTTATGACCGGTTGCAGTTCGACATAACCGTTGACCCCGGCCAGACAATCCTTGGCGTAAAGATTGCCGAGCAGGGAGAATACAGCATTACAGGCACAGGCAGCGTCAACGCTTTCGGTGCAATCACCATTATCAATTTGGACCAAAACAATAAAATTACATCTTCGTTCCAGACCGACCCGACAATGAGCATTACTTCGGGAAGCGGCGAATGGAACGGACAAGCCGAAGTTGCCCTTACCGGCTGGTCACACATCAGAGTTATCATAACAAACTATCTTACTGCATCCAGCCCGGCAGGCTCTTCGTCTTATATAAGCAAAAATAAATTCGGCGCAGGCACAGATGACGATTCCATAAACGTCGAAATTCTGATTCCTGAACCGGCCACGCTGGCGATTTTCGCTTTGGGAATTTTAATTTTCCCTGTTACTAAAAGGCACAGCAGGCATATTGCGATAATTGCAATTTGCGCAATGGCCTTTATGTTCACAAATTCAGCCGACGCGGCTATCGACTGGGACACACCGAGCGGCTCATCGACGGCATTCGATTGGGAAAACGGACAAAGCGATAATGGTCTGTTCGGCCAGCCTCTGCTTGACACCGACGGAGCGTTTATTTTCGCACCAACAAACTTTTACTCAACATCTGCAAGCGGCAACGCTAATGACTCTCTCGAGTTCGATATAATTGCAAAGCCGGGCTACGTAATCACCGGAATCGGCGTTATCGAATCAGGCGAGTATGTAATTATCGGCGATGGTCAGGCTGAAGTAATCGCAAGTATTACAATTCAAAATCTTGTCGATGGCAGCAGTGTTCCTACCGCGAATATCAATGTGCCGATTTCAGGAGAAGGTTACAGTTTTTGGGATGGTTCGGTTTCTTTGACAGATCTAAATCTGACTCATATCAGAATCGCCATTGCAAGTTATTTAAATACTTCCGCTGTTGACGGCTACGCAGCATTGGTTAAGACAACTTTCGCGGTACCTGTTACCGTTCAGGCTCTTCCCGAACCGGCAACAATCGCCCTGCTGGCGTTCGGTTCACTGGCGTTCACCGTAAAAAAGAAATAAAACAGGCAAAACACACTTTTTATAAGCCATTCGAAACCATTGGAATGGCTTTTTTTATGCGCAATATTTATTGTGGATTTATTCTCGATACTATTATAGAATAATATCCCGGTATGGATATCGTTTACAAAAACAAGACGCTTGAGCGAATACTGATACTCACGAATATTACGGTAACAATTGTTGTCGTGCTTGTCGCCCTTGCGCAGCTCGGCTTTCACAATCCGCTTTTATCAACAAACACAATGTACGCGATACTCATCGCCTCGACGGTATCATTTATAGCAGACCAGTTTTTGAGATTTTTCAATGCACGTTCCAAAATGGACTACCTGCAGATATTCTGGTTTGGTTTCATTTCGATAGCGGTTCTTGTTGTCCTCTATTTTATTTCCGGCCTGTTCGCTGCACTTGGTTTTTATCTGCTTTTGCAGATTATCACAAAAGTATGCAGAACCATCGTCAATCTGGCCGCTTCGGGCAAAAGTCCTGCGATTGTTTTCGTCAGCAGTTTCATCGCCATCGCATTCGTCGGCTCAATTCTGCTGATACTGCCAAAAAGTCATACAGTGCCGATGAGTTTTATTGACGCTATGTTCAGCGCGACAAGTGCAACCTGCGTTACAGGTCTGACCGTTAAAGACACCGGCAAAGACTTTACATTCGTCGGACAAATTATCATTCTTTGCCTGATTCAGCTCGGCGGGTTGGGCATTGTAATTTTCGGTACAGTTTTCGCATTGTTTTTCGGTCAGACGCTTGGAATGCGTCAGACTGTCGCGATGCAGGATTTGCTTAGCGAACGAACTTCCGGAGTAATTGCGCATTTCATTCGTTTTATTTTCCTGACAACGATGATTATTGAAACGCTTGGTGCGATATTCCTCCACAATATGTGGACACAAGCCGCCCCGCTGCCGCGACACATCGACAACTTGTGGTTCTGTTCGGTATTCCATTCCATCAGCGCATTTTGCAACGCAGGTTTCGGTTTATTTTCGGACAACCTTATAAAATACAGTTTCAACTGGCAGATATATGGCGTTATATGTCCGCTGATTATACTTGGCGGTCTTGGTTTTGGCGTGTTGCATAACATTACTGATTTTTCCTGGTATAAATTTAAAGCTATTTTCATACACTGGGCAAAATCGCCCGGCCGTCAGATTGTTCCTGAAAAAATTCAGCTTCAGACGAAAATCGTTTTGCTTGCGACAATCATTCTTATCGCCGGCGGTATGATTGGGTTGCTCGTTCTCGAAAACAATACCGGCAACGGACATTTCGATTTGCCGACCGCGTTTTTTCAGTCTGTAACAGCCAGAACCGCGGGCTTTAATACCATAGACATCGCTTCGCTTTCAGCGCCTTCAAAAATGCTGCTGGTAATTCTTATGTTCATCGGCGGCTCACCCGGCGGAACAGCAGGCGGACTAAAAACCGTTACGTTGGTGATTATCATTATGGCTGTTTACGCTACCGCACGCAGAAGAGCCGAGGTGGAAATGTTTAAGCGTTCTGTTCCGCTCACTGCAGTTGGAAACGCGATTACTGTCGTTTCTCTGTTTATGCTTGTGTTTTTAACAGCAACGTTTTTATTGGCGATTACTGAACGGCATAACAATTTCGATTTCATCGATATTATGTTCGAAACGGCTTCGGCTTTGGGAACTGTCGGTTTGTCGGCGGGTATTACATCGTCTTTGACAACCGCGGGAAAATTCATTATTATTATAACAATGCTCATCGGCAGATTAGGCCCGCTTACATTGCTGGCCGCGATGACATTTAACATTAGACCGGCGCGTTTTAATTATCCCACTGAACCGGTAGTTGTAGGATAATTTACTCAAACTGACCAAAGTCAGTTTGAGAGTCATTAGTCGTTAGTTTTTAGTCGTTAGTTATTGAACCCCGCCTTTGCCGGGATACTGATTTTAATGCCCTTGATTTTTGGGAGTACCGATATGAAAAAATTTGCAGTTATTGGCCTGGGTCGTTTCGGCAGAAAACTCGCTGTATCGCTTACTATGAGCGAAGCGGAAGTAATCGCTATCGACCAGAATCGTGAAATTATCGAAGACATCCGCGACGAAGTAACGCACGCGGTAAGACTCGACTCCACGGATGACGACGCTCTTCGCGCACAGGGCGTTGACAAAGTTGACGTCGCAATCGTCGGCATCGGCCAAAGCGGCAGAGGCTTTGAATCGTCTATTCTAACGGTCGTAAATTTAAAGGCAATGGGCGTTCCGCGTGTTTACGCTCGCGCTGAAACTATGGTTCAGGGACAGGTGCTCGCCAAAGTCGGCGCAACTGAAGTGATTTATCCTGAAATCGAATCAGCAAACAGATGGGCCGGCAAACTTATCACTCCGCAAATACTTGACAAAATCGATTTGACGCCCGGCTATTCTCTTGCCAGCGTAATCGCTCCGAGTAGTTTTCACGAAAAAACCGTTCTCGATTTGCAGCTCCGCCAGAAATACGGCGTTAATCTCGTTTCGATTAAAAGAGGCGATAACGTCGAAGAACAGAGCCAGAAAGGTGAAATCATTAATGTACCGTTCCCGGAAACAGTTATTTATATGGGAGATACACTGATGGTTACCGGCTCGGATGAGAGTCTGTCCCAACTGCCCGAAAAATAGTATTGGGTTCTCATTTCAATCCTTACTTTTTATTACCGATAACATTGCCGGCAGTAAGTGAATTGCAGCAGGACGGACTTTGCGCAGAACTATTGAAAAATCATGCTCGCGGAGCGGCCAATGCAATTACAGGTTTGCGGAACGCATCGCATGATTAATCGAGTTCGATACCTTCAGGCACAGATTCGCCTTCTCTGACGATGCCCTTTTCGACTAATTTAGCATATTCGATGCAGTACCTTGCCCATGGTCTGGCTTCAAGTCTCGCTTTGGAAATGCCTCTGCCGGTTACTTCGCAGATTCCGTAAACTTCGTCTTCAAGACGTCCTATGGCAAATTCGATTTCGCGAAGAATTTTTCGTTCGCTGTCCAAAAGCCCAAGTGAAAATTCCTGTTCGTAGTTATCGGTACCGATATCAGCCATATGGATTGGCATACTTGAAAGGTCGCCGCTGGCGTCGAGTCGGGATTTTTTCAGAGCTTCATCTTCAATATGGTTCAGGTCGCCCATAATTTCTCGTCTCTTTTCACTAAGCAGTTCACGGTAATGCGTTACTTCTGCTTCGGTAAGGTATTCGCTGGTTTTCGTATAGACCTTAGCCGGCTCACTTTTTGCGACAGCCTGCTTTACCGTACTCTTACTTGTGTTTACCTTTTTTTTCATCGTATCCTTTTTTTTTATTTATACACCGCGTACACCACTTTTGAGCTACTCTATTGGATTATAGGTCCTAAAAAAATTGCCTAAATCCGCAGTTTTGAAGAGCAGTAATATAGTCAGCCGCCCCAACGTTTGCAAGACATTTTAATTTTTAATACAACCCTTTGTCTTGCAATGCCTTACGTCCTCTTGAATTGCTTTTCAAGTTCTGCCAGCGAAAATTTAATCGCTGTCGGTCTCCCATGCGGACATCTGCTGGCACGCTCGATTGCCTCTTTATCGGCTAAAAGTTGATGCATCTCAACTTGGTTTAATTTTTGTCCTGCTTTGACAGCCGCTTTACAGGCCGTCATATCAAGAATTTTGTGTAAAAGCCTTTCAGTATCCAATTTACCATCTGTCGCATCCAGAATGTCAAGCAAATCGGTAATAAAATCGACGGGGTTTACCTTTGCCAACAGTGTTGGAAATGATTGAACCGCCCACAGTCCCGGCCCAAACGGCTCAACGACGATTCCCAGCTTGTCTAATATGTTTTCAGCCTTATTAAGAGCGTCCTGCCGAGTTGGATTGACCTCAAAAGTCTCCGGAATGAGTAGCTTTTGAGACTCTAATTTAGAACCTGCATCGCTCGCCAGTCGTCGGCACAAATCTTCATAAATTATGCGTTCGTGAAGAGCGTGCTGATCGATGATTAAGAATCCTTCGTCAGTCTGCACTATTATATAACTGTCGTGAATTTGGAAATATTCGGTTTCAGGCAATTTTTGCACCGCCGCTGGTTCTGAATAAAAGTTATCACGATGCTGTGTTGCTGTAAAATCGCTTTTCTTCGCGAAATCTGAAAAATTGAACCTCGGCTGTGAAGACGATTGTTTGGCCGCATTGAAAAATCCCGCAATCGCGCCGGTTATCCCCTGTGATTGAGGATATATGCTTTTGTCCTGCGGCAAGGTAGCCGTTACATCCAAATCCATCGCGAGCATTTTCTCACGAATCAGCCCAAGCACCTGCGAGTAGATGAGATTTGCGTTATCGAATCGGACTTCGATTTTTGTCGGATGCACGTTGACGTCAAATTCGTCAGCTGGCAATGTAAAAAATATGAACACGACCGGAAATTTATCAGGCTCTATAATGCCTCTATAAGCGTCTCGTACAGCCGCTGAAAGAAATTTGTCGCGTATAAATCTTCCATTGAGAAAGAAATACTGAAATTTCGTATTCGCTCTGCCGTTTTCCGGTTTGCAGACAAACGCCGAAACGTGCATATTTTTTTCAGTGCTTTCGATATGCAAAAGTGAGTCAGCCAAATCGGCAGAAAACAATTTAGCGATTCGTTCTTTTACGTTCGCACCTGTGTTTAATTTATAAAGCTGCCTATCGTTGTGAAACAAACTGAACGTGATATTGGTGTTAGCAAGCACGATTCGTATGAACTGCTCGACAATGTGCGTAATTTCCGTGTTAGCTGTTTTGAGGAATTTTTTTCTTGCCGGCAGTTTATAGAACAAATTGCGTATTTCAATTATTGTGCCGACATTTGCGCTGCACGGCTGAATCTGCCCTTTTGTGCCGCAATCGATTTCGATTTTATTCCCTGCCAGTGGTGAGCCTGTCGAATCCACGATAGACTCCTGCGTTCTGCTGGTAACAGTAACTTTGGCGACCGAAGCGATACTTGCCAGAGCTTCGCCGCGAAAGCCCATTGTAGAAATGTTTAATAAATCGGCGCTGGATTTGAGTTTGCTTGTCGCGTGAGCCTCGAAAGCTACGGACAAATCCTGCGCATCCATTCCGCCGCCGTTGTCGATTACACGGATAAGTGCTTTGCCGCCGTCTTCAACGTAAATAGCGATTTCCGTCGCGCCTGCATCGATGCTGTTTTCGACAAGCTCCTTGACTACACTGGCTGGTCTTTCGATAACCTCGCCTGCAGCAATCATATTTATCGTATTCTGGTCAAGTACTTTTATTTGACCCATTATAACACCGGCTTTTATTTAAACTATTTTACGAACAAGCTTTTTCCGGTCATTTCAGCCGGCTGCGGCAGTTTCATCATTTCCAGCAATGTCGGCATAACATCGGCAAGGCTTCCGCCGTTGCGTAATTTTTTATTTTTGTTTAGTTCATCGAAAACAATCAGCGGAACATCGCCGGTTGTGTGCGAAGTAAACGGATTGCCGTCTCCATCGCTCATCTTTTCAAAATTGCCGTGATCGGCTGTAATAATCGCCGCTCCGCCAAGCTGTTTAACTTTTTCGAGAATCTTGCCAACGCAGCTATCGACGACTTCAGCCGCTTTAACCGCTGCGGACAGAATACCGGTATGGCCGACCATATCCGGATTGGCGAAATTAATGACAATCACGTCATATTGATTCGCTTCGAGTTTCTGCATAACGACATCGCAAACTTCAAACGCGCTCATTTCTGGCTGCAAATCATAAGTTCTGACCTTCGGCGAGGGAACAATCTGCCGGTCTTCGCCGGGGAATGGTTTTTCGGTATAGTCATTGAAGAAAAATGTAACGTGTGCGTATTTTTCAGTTTCCGCGCATCTGAACTGTGTAAGGCCAAGCTGACTGAAATAATCAGCGGCGATATTTTTCATCTTCGGCGGCTTGCGGAAAATAACCGGAGCCGGAATACTTGCATCATATTCCGTCATACAAAGATAATACGTCTTCGGCCTTACAGTTCTGCTGAAACCTGTAAACGCATCATCAACGAATGCTCTGGTAATCTCACGCGGTCTGTCGCCTCTGAAATTAAAGAACACAACGCCGTCGCCATCTTCAACTTTCGCCAAAGGCTGGTCGTTTTCACCCACAATACAAACCGGCTCAATAAACTCATCGGTAATTTTCTTATCGTAACTTTCCTGCATCGCCTGCTGTGCGGATTTCGCTCTGCCGCCTTTGCTCTGCGTCAGACACTCATAAGCGCGCTGCACTCTGTCCCATCGGCTGTCTCTGTCCATCGCGTAAAATCTGCCCATAATGGTCGCGATTTTGCCGACGCCCTTTTCAGTCATCTTCGCTTCGATGTCAGCAAGGTATCCTTTGCCGCTGTCAGGCGGTGAGTCTCTGCCATCAGTAAAAGCGTGCAGATAGACCTTTTTAAGATTATTGCTTTTAGCGAAATCGAGTATGCCGTAAATATGTTCGAGAATAGAATGAACACCAATATCACTGCACAAACCGAACAAGTGAAGTTTGCCATTGTTCTTCTTGACATAATCAGCCATCTTGAGCATTTCTTCAATTTTGAAGAACGAGCCGTCACGCATCGCCTTGGTGATTCTGACGGTTTCCTGGTCAACGATTCTGCCGGCACCCATATTCTGGTGGCCGACTTCGCTGTTGCCCATCGTGCCCGCAGGCAGGCCTACATCTTCGCCGGAGGTATGAACCAGACAATTCTGATACTGACTCATCAGCATATCATCCGTCGGCACTTTGGCCTGTTTTATTGCGTTGCACTTATCATCAGTGGGATTGGGATTGTAACCCCAGCCGTCACGAATAATTAAAACAAACGGTTTTCTCTTTAATGTAATTTTTTCTTTAGCCATAATACCTCTGCAATATTCAAATTTAATATATTTTAGACAGGTATGGTAAAAAAACAGGGTGTGAAAGTCAATTCAATTAAGTTTAATCACTGATAATATATAAACCGTACATCGGCTTTCCAGTTGTCTTTTTCGCCTTTGATTTTGGAAAGCGTAACGTTTGTGCATTGCAGGTTCGACCACCGCATATGCATAATCGAGAGGAATTTCGTGAATTTCTCAATGTCAATCCGTTCTATTGTCATCGAGGCGTCTTCGCTCGACTGGCCGCCTTTGACTTTTCGCTGCGGACTTGTACTCAATCTATAACCCGTCGGCAGAATTTTGCACAACTGCGAAACCTGATTGATGGCGGTGATAAAATCAAACCCTTCGCCGGCTTTTTTCTTGTTCGCATAATCGAGCCGCTGCGGGTCAAGTTCGCCAAGTATCAGTTGGATATGCTTTTGACCCTCGACGTAATCCTTCATTGAATTATCCAGCCGACCTTTAATGCCGGGGATTCCGACAATCAAAAGCCATACCGGCCATAAGCCGACCAGCACCGGCACAAGCACATAATAAAATATTGGTCTTTTGTATATCTCTTTCATTCTCTGGAATCCTATTTCAATTCTATTGTAAGTCTGAAATTGTCTCTGCCGTCTTTTGCCTCATAAGTCGCCGAGCCTCTGCGCAGTTTCGGATGCTTATCGGCGGCTCCGAACAGTTGCAAATTTCCGCCGAGACTTGTACTGCCGGTAATGTTCATTGTCTTTGTAGTTACCGCAATTTTGTCAATGTTAATATCAACGTTTGACGGAACGCTATTAAGCATTTCGAACAGGTAAGTAAGTTTCGCTTCTATCGAATCCTCGCCCGATGCGCTCAACAATCCGCTTTTAACGTCTTTGATTTTATTTATTTCTCTTTTCAATTTTTGAACCGCATCGTGTGAGGCGGTATATTTTCCGCCCGGCATCGCGATAACATATTCAGTTTTGAATTTCGCGTCGATTTTTTTGATATCTTTGCCCGCGGAAAAATAGTGCATTTGCAGCAAAGCGCCCAATACTATGAACAGAGCCGCAAGACTGACGCCGGCGATTTTGATTGTCTTTTCGATGACGGCTTTTTTGCCCTGATAAGGCATAAAGTCTGCGCGGAAATCGACCTTGTCTGTTTTGCCCGTAAGTCCCGCCGCTGCGCCTGCTGCTATAATAAGTTCGAGCGATTCACCAGCCTGCAATTCCGCATTGACCGGCAATGATACCTTTTGAGTAATATCGAGCTTATCGGCAGTCATCGAGGTTTGGGCTGCCAGAGCGGTTAAATCCAGTTTGTCTGTCGTATCGTAAACTTTTATCGCAGCCGCCCTGCCCTGGGCCGCAAGCGAAGACATAGACCGCATAATCTGGCCTGCGAAAAGCGATGTCTTGTTTTGTGCCGGCGAAGTCAGAAACGCGCGAACAATAGTTTTGCCCTCGCTGCCGGCCGGACAAATCATAAAACATTTCGTCTGCGAAACGGCGGCAATAACTGCGCCGCTGCCCGCACTATCTATAACTCTGCGCAGACATATCGAATCAGGCTCGATTGTTACCGGGTCGATTTTGTGCGTCTGGAGAGATTTAATAATTTCTGTAATCAAATCCGCGCCTGCCGCAAACGCCGAGACATCCGAGCCGGACATTTGTTTGCCGAGCATCTCGAAAGCTATCGCCGTTTGAGAAGCATCGACCGCCAGCGCCTCTTCAGCGTCAAACTTTACCGTTTGTGCGATTTGGCGGTAGTCCTGAAATTCAGAATGAAGTTTCTGCTGCCTGTAAAGCCTGCAATCAATAGCGACAGCCGCATCGGTGAAAACGAAATTCTTTTCAGCACAAAGCGACGCGATTTTGGCCGCGGTGTCGGAAAAGGAAAACTTCTTTGCCTGCGGCTCCGCCCCGGCAGCTGGCGCTTCAGGCGTTACAGTGAAATAATCCGATATTTCGATTCTGTCCGCCATTTTAGACGCAAGAACTACTGTCGTCTTGTCAGACGCGACATATATACCAAGATATTTATTTTGTTCCAACCGTTTACTCCGCAATTATTAGAAACCGCCTGCGGCGGAAACCATTTTACACTGGATTCCCCCACAGGGGTTTCCGCTAATGCTTCAACCGCCTCGCGGGAATGACAAGGTCATTATTCTATGATTATACCAATCTGTTCGATTTTGTCTTTTTCTTTTTTTACTGCCGCTGTTGCACAGACTCTGGCGACTCCGCTGGTCGCCCTGACCCTTATCGAATAACAATCGCTCAATGTAGTAATATACGGCGTTGATTTCTCGATTGAGCTGTAATAGCTTACGAGCCGTTTTTTCAAATCGTCGATACTCGCGAAAGGCTTTATTCTTCTTTCGTCAATAATTTTCTGCGCGATATCCGGCGCATCTCCGCCATAGGTAAATGCCGCTTCAAGCACGTGCCGCGGCGCAGAATTAATGTTTACCTTCTGCGTTCCCCACAGGCTGATGTATTTTAGAGCCGATTCCGGGCGAGTTTCATCCTCGTTGACAGGTTTTGCAAGCAAATCAAGATCAACCATCGGACTGTGCAGAATTTTCGCAAAGTCAAGTGTGTTCGCCGACGCGGGTCTGGTTTGCGTAACGGTTTTTGAAGCAGTTCTCTTCTGCCGCAGCCTGCTTAATCGTCTGGATGTTCTGCTGTTCGCTGCCGTCTGCTTGCTTGTGTTTGCGTCTGCTGCCTGTGTGGTCGTTGTGGTAACTTCTTTTAACGCCAGACTGAACGGCTTGACTTCCTTTATATCATCGAATTCAGTCTGCAGAGTCGCGATATCGCTTTGCGTCATCTGCATCCATTCGCAGAATGTTTTAACCGCGGCTTTTGATTCGTCTTTGTCATTGGCGTCCGTACTTAGCGCCCAGACCATCGGCAGCTTGGCGTTTTCATCGAGTATTTCAACTTCGATTTTCGCTGTGCCGAATTCTATTTCGATTGGTTTGCTCACGTAAGGCCACTGCGGCCCATAAGGCCCGCGAACATACATATTGTTCATATCATTAATATCTGTCATGGCCATACTGTTATAATCATTTATATCAACTGTGTTATAATCATAAGAATTATTGATATCGTTGACGTCGTTGGCATCCAAACGATTCAAATTAATAGCAGATGCTTTTGTAAAATCGCTGAAGCTCAAACCATTTGGGTCGGTCTGCGAAGCCAGTGTTACCGCCCATTGGCGCATCATATCCTTGTATTCCTGGTCGCTCATCGTGAAAAGGTCTGAAAAATCAGGCTCGTTCGGCCGTGAAATACAATTTGGGTCTAACCCCTGCATAGACGCAATCGCATATTTCAATCCCGATTCGCAGGCGTACCGCGCATTCTGATAATCAATCATATACTGCATTCTGTGCTTCCACTGGCTGACGGCCGCGCTTATCCGATAGACCAGCGCAGTCAGCAGCACCAGCACAATCACAGTAAAAATCAGTGCGACGCCGGAGCGTTGAGTTTTTATCAGGTTTTTATTTGCGTAAAGCATTAAGTTCTTTTGGTTGATGTATCTGTCAGACTATTTACATCGTTTATATCGTTCGGCAGATTCACATCATTAATATCGTTGATGTCGCCGATTTCGTTTGCGTCGCCAAACTCTTTATAGACAAAAGTATAAGGTATCTGCCTGAAACGGTTCACCGCGACAATTCTTGTTTTCACGGATTCTTCCGATACGGTCATATTGCCCAGAGCGTCCTGCCAGCGAGGCTCGAACGAAATGGAAATCTTCACCGCTTGCGGCAATTCCGCGTTTGTCCAGTCGGCTGCTGCGGATGTTGTTACAATATTGGGGTCGGAATTACCGTCAGTAACTTCAATCGCGAACATCGTAACGCCGCTGCAAACGGGAATGTACATTTCCCTTTGATATTTTTCCTTGCCCTCTTCGAGCATTTTATCTTCCATAGAATAACCGCTGTGCGCACGATAGATAATCAACTGATTGCCGTCGGCGGCGACTCTGCTTTGCCAGATAATTTTCTCAAAAGTCTGCGGCTGATTATCCTTGTCGTAATATTTACTCTCGATAATCATCTGCGAAATCCTAAACCCTTCGATGTCGAGCTTGTTTTTGATTGACATTGTTACGTCAGACGACGGCAGCGCGAGTCGGTCGATGTCTTCGGATATCCGCTGAATAATTTCCGTTGCGGTAAAGCCTTCCTTCAGCCGTCTGTCGATGGAAAACTGTGCCTTTCTGACGGTAGAATACACCGCAACAGCCGCAGCCATAATCATCATCGCGATAACCAGAGCCGCAAGCGTCTCGGCAAGAGTAAACCCGTAATTTTTATTATTTATATATTTCATTGCTGTGTGTTTAAGCTGTTTTCCAAAATTTTAAATAATTGATCCGCCGGCACTTCATCCCAACTGTTATAACCTTCCGGCACAGGCCCAAGCGAGTTTTGACTGTCGGTATTATTCCCCTGATTTTCACCGTCCTGCGAAGAATCCTCGCCCACAGTCTCGGCATAAGCCTGTTCACGCTGCTGCTGTTCCATAATCTGCATAATTTGCTTTTTTGTCAGACTCGTCAGCCAGTGCGTCAGTTCGATTTTCTGGTCGATGCCGTTGCTGTCTTTAAATTCCGATGTGCAAACCGCCCGCATCCACATCTGATTTGAAACAGGCTCATAAAATGATTCTACCGTTGTTTCCCATGTTATATCAGGATTGGTTTCGCTTGTTCCGTATTCGAGTTTATCGCTCAAAGACTTTTGCGCGAGCAGTTTTTCCATATTGTCTCTGGCAATTTCAAATGCCACCATTTTCGTCTGCCAGTCGCTGACAGTTTCCAGCGCACGATTGATTACTGTAAAGACCGCGGCGATAATCATACCGAGAATCACTATCGCAACAGACACCTCGATGAGAGTGAAAGCATTCCTAACAGCAAATTGTTTTTTTGTCGCAACCATAAATCATACATTGAAGATGGAAGAATGAAGATTGAAGATTGCCTGACAAATTGGCCTACGGGCGATTAAAATCTTCAATCTACAATCTTCAATATTCAATCGTCAGAATCCCATTTCTTCGGCCGTTCTTGGCTCGACGATTACAACATCGCCTTCGTAAAGTTCAATCATTCTGTTCAATTTGTTTATTATAAGCGTGTATTCGTTTCCGCTTTCATCCAGCAGCGAAATTTTCCCGCCATACTGCCAGCCGAATTTGCCGACTCTGAATAACGCCGGCTCCGAGTTCGTCCAGTCGCCATCGTCGAACAATACATACGCCGGCTGGAATCTGTCGCTGAATTCGCCAGTCTCGATGATTTCTTCTTCGAGGATGTCTTCGACAGCAACAAGACCTGTTGTTATTTCGCGCAGCGTATAGGTATATTGCGTAAAGTCTATGATAATTTCATAGCGTTTGCCCGTTTCGGCCGCGCTGGTTGCCGCCATTTGAAAGAGCCTGACAAGTTTATTCGCCCTGCTTTTGAAGCTGTCTTTGGCCAGTGCCCCTGAAAGATTCATCATCGCCATCGCAGTAAACAGCGAGATAATGAAGACCACCATAATGACCTCGGCCAAAACCGCGCCCCGCGGCGGCAGGCATTTTCGGAAAGCGAGTTTTTTATTCCTGGTCAACATCTGTGCTCAACAGGTCTTTATTAAGGTCTTCGCCACCTTCCTGTCCGTCAGCTCCGTAACTCATAATCAAATAAGGTTTGCCGTTTTCAGGATACAGGACATAAACAAAATCATGTCCCCACGCATCTTTCGGCACAGCCGATGAATCGATATAGCCGCCTTCCTGATAATTTTTAACATCGCTTGGCTGCTCGATTAAAACGGTCAGCCCTTCTTCCTCGGTCGGATATCTGCCGGTATCCATTTTAAACTGCGCAACGGAGTTATGCAGCATTTTCAGATTCGCTCTTGTCGTGGTAACGCGTGCCCTGTCAGTTTGGCCGAGAAAGTTCATCGCACCGACCGCGGCGAGCAGACCGATAATGATAATAACCGCCATAATTTCGATAAGAGTAAAACCGCTTTTCCGTTTGTTTTCTTTTCTTTGTCTCATTCTAAACCTTTCGTAAGAATTTATAATTCATTATCTTCCTTTGTGCCTTAGCGTCTTTGTGGCTATTTTTGTTTTTAAAAATTGCCGGCAGAAAAACGCAAAATCGGCAGCAGTGCCGCCAGCGCAATCATACCGACAAAAAACGCCATCACAACGATAATCAACGGCTCAATCGCTGCGCTCAATCTGTCTATTACAATATCCGAACTCGATTCAAGACTTTCACTTATGCTTTGCAGCATTTTCGTCAATTCGCCGCTTTTCTCGCCGACCGAAACCATGTGCGCAATCGCAGGCGAAATTACGCCGCTTTCACGCAAAGGCGTGGCAATATCAGCACCGGAAAGAATCCTGTCACGCGCTTTTTTTATCGCGTCAACCATTATCACATTGCCGGTAACCTCGGCGACAACTTTCAGCGACTCGGCCATACTCAAACCGGAACCGAGCAGCGTCGAAAGCGTAGAAGCAAAACGCGAAACGACGCCCTGCTTTACTAACGGTCCAAATACCGGCAGCGACAAAAGCGTTTTGTCCCGCAGGTACGCGCCTCTTTCGGTTTTCAGGAATTTTCGTACCATCACTACGATTATTATGATGCCGATTATAACAGCGTACCAGTAATGAATCAGAAAATAACTTACCGCCATGAGAGCTTCGGTTATCCAGGGCAGTTTCATACCGGCTTTTTGGAGCTGTACGATAATTTTCGGCAAAACATAAGTCGTAAGAAAAATAATCGCCGCGAAACCAATCGTAACAATACACGCCGGGTAAATCATCGCGGTCATAACTTTGGATTCGATACGCCGGCGTTTTTCCATAAAACCGGAAATTGTTTCCATTGTTTTGCCCAGCGTTCCGGTCGCTTCGCCGACTTTAATCATACTTATATAAATAACGTCGAAAAATTCAGTATAATCGCCCAGTGCCTCGGCGAAAGATTCGCCGGTTACGACTCTGTCGCGGATATCGGTGATAACATTTTTGAATCGCGCATCCATAATCTGCTCAATCATTACTGAAAGCGAATCGGTGAGCTTAATTTCAGAGTTAAGCAAAATGGACATTTGTTTTGTAAACTCAATGATGTGCGTTTTCTTCGTCCTGACCAGCAGGCTCATAAAACCGCTCTTAACTTCGCTCTCGGCGGCAACCTGGCTTACGTCGGTCGCGTGAATTCCGCGTGCGCGAAGCTGCTTGCGGGCAGAATACGGATTTTCCGCGGTAACCGTTCCCTTGACGGTCTTGCCGTTTGAACCTAATGCTGTATATGAATATCTCGGCATAAAAATTTAAAGATTTACCAATTTAAAATTTAACGATTTACTTCTTCGTATTCATAGTTCGTTTTGCTGAATAGAAAATTGCTCGAAGTTCCTTAGCCTCTTCGATAAGACTTTTTACTTTTTTCTCCTGCATCATTTTCTCTTCAACCGCAAATTCAATCCAAAATAAACTCTCATCTGCTTCTTCAAGAACAATACTAAGTTTTGATTTAAAATGTGCCTTTGACTGTGCCAGACAACTCGCCCTGTAATTTGCCGCAACAGATGTCGAGCATCTTATCAATTGCCCTGCAATATGATTGCCTAATTTTGTCCCTTCGATCGCTAATGCAAATTTCACACAACGATGTGCAAATTTATTTGTCCTTAATTTTAGCATTTCAGAATTCAACATATTTGTAATCACCTTAAAATTTATCAATTTTAAATTTTAAATCGTTAAATTTTAAATATTTACAGGTCCGCCTGGGTTACTCTCAAAACTTCGGCAATCGTCGTCGCGCCTGCCAGAACTTTTTTCGCACCGTACATTCGCAGCGTTTGCAGACCCTTATCAATCGCTTTTTGTTTTATCGCTCCGGCAGTCTGACGAACGTTTATCATCTCGCGAATTTGTTCGTCAACCATCATCAACTCATAAATGCCTGTTCTGCCTTTGTAGCCGGTGTTGAAACACTTGCTGCATCCTGCTCCGATGAAAAATTGTCCGCTGTCAGCTTCTAATCCCAGTTCGCGAAGTTCGCCTTCTGTCGGATGATATTCCTGCCTGCATTCCGGACAGATTCTTCGCACAAGTCTTTGCGCAAGAACAGCAATCAGCGATGAGCTTACGAGATACGGCTCGACGCCGAGGTCTAAAAGCCTGCTTATCGCACCGGCTGAATCGTTCGTATGCAAAGTGCTGAACACAAGGTGGCCGGTCAGCGACGATTGAATCGCCATTCTGGCGGTTTCCTCATCGCGAACTTCGCCGACCATTATAACATCAGGGTCCTGCCGCAAAACGTGCCGCAGAGCCGTTACGAACGTCATACCCTTTCGAGTCGCAACCTGCATCTGGCTAATGCCGCCAAGCTGATATTCGATTGGGTCTTCGATAGTGATAATATTTTTTTCGACCGCATTCATTCGGTTAAGCGCGGCGTAAAGCGTAGTACTTTTTCCACTGCCTGTCGGGCCTGTTACGAATATGACTCCGTGTGAACGGTCAAGCAGCGAATCGAAAACCTTCAAATCTTCGTCCATCATGCCAAGCTCTGAAAGACCTAACAGACCGGTGCTCTTGTCCAAAAGACGCAGCACACATCTTTCGCCGTAACTTGTCGGCACGGTACTGACGCGAAGGTCGATTTCACGATTGCCAAGACGTACCGAACATCTGCCATCCTGCGGCATTCTTCGCTCGGCGATATCCATTCCGGCCATAACCTTAATACGTGAGACGACAAGGGATAGAACATTGCGATTTAAACTTAGCGTATCGTATAAAATGCCGTCGATTCTATAACGGATTTGAATTTTGCCTTCGTAAGGATGAACGTGAATATCGCTTGCCCGCAGTTGCAGAGCGCGAAAGAGAATATCATTGACGAGCCTTATCACAGGCGGACGGTTCACGACGTCGAGCAAATCGTCTGCTGTTGCGACCTCATCGACAAGCTGGTCGAGATTTTGGGAGTCAAGTTCCTCGGCAACCTCATCGATAACAGTGCTTTTCTGTTCGTAAGCGGTATCGATTGCCGCGGTGATTGTCGCCTTGGTCGCAAGCGCGATATTAACCGCGCATCCAGTAAGCCTTGAAACATTATCAGCCGATTCGGTATCGAATGGATGTGAAAGAACAACTGTGATTACGCTGTCGTCGCCGGGCGTTTTTACGCCGATTAGATAATGATGCTGCGCATAAGTGGGCGGAACATTTTCTATGAATTGCTTTGGAACGTTAGCGGTGTCGATTTCGGAATGGAACTCTATTTTCAGTACTTCGGCAAAAAGCCGTAAAACCGCCTCTTCGGTGAAATGCGGACAGGTAAGCAGTATTTCATCAAGTCTTTGCGGACTTGAGGCGCTTTGCTCAATAAGATTTGCGAGCATATCTGCATTAACAAGCCCTGTCCTTTGGGCGGCTTTTATCAATAAATCTTTCATTCAACTGCATATCGAATTTAAAATTACACAACCGGTTTGCGGATGGTTAAAAATTTTAAATCTTAAATTTTAAATATTAAATCTGTTCATGCTTTATTTCGTCAAGATTTTCTGCGGTTCATTCGCATCATCCTGTTCGAGAACTTTTTCCGGATCTACTGTCGGGTCTTTTATACCAGGGAAGCTTTCGTGCTTTTGAAATTGTGCTTCATGGCGTTCAAACTCAATCTGATTCTTCTTTGATATTTGTTTCAACTGATTCAAACTGCTCATAGCATCCGGCCTTGATATATTTGCTTTAACAAATACATAGAGCCTGCTTTCTTTGTCAGAATTATTCACATTTCGGAAAAGAGCGCCTGCAACTGGTATATCACCAAGAAATGGGGTTTTTCCACCACTCTTGGATTGGTTCAGTTTATTCAATCCGCCGAGAATAATCGTACTGCCGTCAGGAACTGTTACTACCGTTTTTACATTGCTGGTTGTCATATCCGGAGGAGCTCCCGCCGGCTGGTTGCCAAAATCCTCACGAGTCATTTCGATTTCAAGCCGTAACAATTCGCCTTCACTAATTTGAGGAGTGATTGCAAGTTTTATTTTCGCACTGTAGTCTTTCCATGTTTGCGTTGTAACAGGTATTGGCGTACTGCCGGTGGTAGTACCGGGATAACTTTGTGTTTCTTCAGATACATAAGTTTTGTTAGTAGTCTCGATAGTACCCTCTTCGTTATCATTGACTAATATCTTGGGTTGTGCCAGAACTCTGCCGTAGCCTTTGGTATCAACCAATTTCAACAATGCTTGTATCCTGTCGGCGCTGTAATAGCCGTGTGTTGTACCACTGTCCAATTTGGCTTCTATATGGTCGCCGGTTGCAGCATTCAACACGGCGGTCGTGGTGCCTACGTTGTTAGTTACAAAATCCTTGGCGTTTGTTACAACGTCCAAATCAAACTGAAACGCATCGTTCTTTGTAACTTCCACAAGTGAAACGTCAATCAGTACTTGCGGCCTGCGTGTATCAAGGGTGTGTATAAGATTTCCAATCCAGTCCTGATTCTTTTTGCTCGCGTAAACGATAAGAGAAAAAGTTGCGACATCAGGAACTATAACAATATTATCTTCAGTATATTTTACAGTCTGCTGAATTTTGCCTTCTTTATCCTTTACCGTTTTTTCCATAAGACTGTTAAGCGTCTCGGCCAGTTTTTCAGGGTCCTGATTTTCAAGCCTGTAAATTCTGTATGGTATCGCCGTCTCAACCGGTTCGCGGTCAATGTAAGCAATTATCTGCGAAATCTGTGTATGCTGTTCCGGTGTTGCGTTTACCAGCAGAGAATTTGTCGATTCGAGCATAACCACCTGCGGCTGGTCGAGCAGATTGGCACCGGTTGCGCTGTCACCGGTCATTTGTTGTGTCATTGCAGGCTGTGGTACTGCGTCGCCACCGGGTCTGGTTACAGTCTGTCTTCTGCTTGTGCTTGTACTTGAGCCGGTGTTGGTTGTGCCTTCGATAATGTTCAGTTCTTTCAGCGCATCAACGATTTGCATAATATCGATGAATTGAATTTCGTATTCGCGAATAGTCCGCAAATCCTGCTGTGGCACATCTAAAGAATCGATGATTTTATCGACCGATTCCAATTCCGTCGGAAGACCTATCATTAAAATTCGGTTCGTGCGTTTGTCGAAATCAACATATACGCTTCTTGCTGTCGTTTCGCCGGTAGTTGTCGTGCCGGTCGGCACACCCGGCTGCGGTGTCGGCCTTACAGGTCTTGTTACACGCCCCGGTATCCCGCCGTCAGTCGCCGCGGTTGAAGTCGCTCCGATTGTTATATCTACTGTTCCCATCTGCTCGGCAAGCGCCTTAATTTTCGTTACAAGACTTTCAGCAATCGTATATTTCAAAACGCGGAGTTTGAAATCTTTCGGCGCACCCGGCACATCGACCAGCGCCAGCAGGTCTTCGATTCGCTGCATACGGAACGCATATTCGGTGATAACCAACGTACCGATTTCCGGAATTTCAGTGATATTGGAACCGAGTTTCATTTCCGTCAGTAATTTTCTCGCTGTTACGGTGTTGATGTATTTTAACCGCATTACTTTTGTTACCGCGATATCACCCGGCCGGATATTTCCGTCAACAAGCGTTGGGTCCTGATCGAGCGATTCGGCAACAGGAACGATTGTAACGAGATTACCTTTTCTGCTCATGGAAAGATTTTTGAATTTCAAAACCGATTCAAGCAGCGTGTAAAGTTCGCCAACGCGGATTTTACCCTGAACCTTCACGCTGACAGCGCCCATTACTTTAGTTTCATCGTAAAGATAATTCAAATTCAGATACTTGCCGACAAGCTCTATTAGCGTAACGATTTCGAGTTTGTCCGGCAGATTAAGCTCAAGTATTTCATCCCTGTTTGGAATATTCACCTCGTTTATCGCGGGCGTTTTTGTCTGTGCCGTTTGTTGCAAAACATCGTTAACTTCCGGCGTTAGTGTAACAACAGTCTCTGCCGTCTGCGGCTGTTTTT
Source organism: Planctomycetaceae bacterium (assembly GCA_021371795.1). NCBI lineage: Bacteria > Pseudomonadati > Planctomycetota > Planctomycetia > Planctomycetales > Planctomycetaceae > Planctomycetaceae bacterium. The sequence continues at coordinate 290,287 of JAJFVK010000013.1, forward strand.
CTGGCTCGACAGGTTTTGCCTTATTAGCATCCTGTTGCGCTTTTGTAATTTCAGCCTGTGCCTGCCTTAATTGCTCGTCAAGTTTTGCTGCCTCTTGCTTTTCCTTATCCGCTTTTGCAGCAACGGCAAGCTCACTCATAAATTCGCTTAATCCGTCAACATCGGTTGCGGCTTCCTTTGCTTTAACGTTTTCCGTATTTGTTGCGGTCGCATTAGCCTCAACAACCGCCTGCGGCTCAACCGCAAAATTCGGTTCGCTGTTAACGCTCGCGTTAACGTCTGCGATGTTAGCATCTGCGGTTTTTGCTTCCGCGACGACTGGAGCGATTGCCAATTCATTTATTATTTTTATAATGGCTTCTGTTTCTGCTTTTGGCGCAATAACTACGGGCTGACCATTTATTTTATCGATGATGACTTTTACAGCCTGTGAATTTGCGTTGCCTTCAAGCAGATTGCCAACAGAAAAATTTTTGCCTAACTTTTCCCCAACCGCCTCATTGGTCGGCATTTGTTTGCCGGCCGCAATATCGAAAAATCTGATTTCGTAAGGCTCATTCTGGTCAACCAATTTCAGCAAATTGCCTGCGTACACAAGCATCTGCGGGTCCGTTGTTACTGACAATGCGCTGGTGCCGGGAATTATAACTGCCGAGCCGGGTATCTTACTTGCCGTGAGAAAATCTTTGGCCTGCTGGGCGGTAATATTTCGCATCGAAAAAATTCGAACGCGAACCGGCTCATTAACTTCAGCCGCCAAAAGCGGTAATGAACAGAAATTCACTGTAAATATTAATACAAACAGCAGCGGTACAAACACCCGCTGCCTTGTAATTCTTACATCAAAAGGCATTAAATTCTCCAAAAGCACCATTGCATAACTTTGAAGCGGTATATAAGGTTTTATCGGACAAATAGTCATAAAATGTTTAAAAATAATGCGTTAGAAGTATTGTTCCTGCCTCCGTGCAGCTCGGGCAAATTTTATTGCCCATACCAACAGTCTTAAACAACTGCGTTCTTGATTCGCGGCTTAGCGAAGCCGGTGTAATGACTTATGAACCGCTCAACGCGCTATTAAAAAATACCTGTGGTATTTACTTTTGTGTCCTGACTCTTCTTATTTTTACTGGTTCGGCCGGTTTGTTCGGCTCGCTATTGGCTGGAGCGGCACCTGCCGGCTGTGTTTTTTCTTCAACTTTAGGCTGCGGAACTGTGTCGGCCTTGGGATTTGGAGTATTCGTATCTCCAGTCGCAGTCTGCTGTTGCAACTGCTTGGCTTCGTCTTCCAGCATTTTCAGCATTTGACCTAACCCATCAAGTTCGTTTGCTTCAGAATCAGACATTCCAGCATTCGGGTCACTCTGCATCTGCTTAAGCCATTCGATATTATTCTGTGTGTTTTTGAGCTGCTCTTCCGGCGTGAGTTCAGGCTCAATCTGTGCCGGTATCTGGTTGACAACAGGGATTTCTGGAGTGGTTGCGCTGGTAACTTTTTCGCTGTTTGCCGACAAGATAACAGGCACGGATTTTTCGAGTTCGCCGGTATAAGATTTAACCAAGTCGAGCTTGTCTTGTCGTTCGGCAACAAGTTCGTATCTCCTGCCGTTATCATTAATTAGAACGCTTCCGTCGCCGACTTTCTCAATGTTCAAATGGCCGACTTTGCTGCCCTGTTTGACCCAATGCAGCCCCTTGCCAACCTCATCTATTAACGCCCATGACTGGGTCGTATCGCCAAAATGATAACTGGTGCCCAATAACTTAAACGCGGCACTTACCTCGACTTTTGGACGAATCGGCCTGTTGTCAGCCGTTGGCTGCTGAACCGGCTGCGGTGGCGGCGGAGGATTGATTCGTAACGCAAATTTTTTCGCCTGAACGACCAAAGGCGTGTCCTGCTGGCCGTCATAAGTTGTTTTGCCGGAATAACTTGTCTGCATCTGCTCGGCTACTCCCGGCTTAGACAAAATATCCTTTAAACCCGGCTCGGCAGCAAAAGACACTGAATTCAGCGCAACGGCCCCCACAACCATCATTGCCGTCGTTAATTTAATATGTCTGAAGTCCATAATCATCTTACCTGCCAAATCGAGAAACAATCTTACTTAATTTGACATCGGATAATCGGATAAGTTCCCATTAAATTAAAATAAAACAATCCCACTGTCGTCTATTATAATACATGCAAGTTTTATAGTTCAAAACTTTCGTCAAAACACGATTTTGCTGAACTTATAAACGATTTTGGACAAAATAAGTTTGCGCACATTTTAAATGAAAATCATTCTAACTATTTTGCTCACATCAGATTATCGTTTTTTGTCGTTTTTTAATTTTTTATCAAAAACAGTGTTTAATGTGCGCACGTTTCAGAGTTTTTTCGTTTTTTCGGCCAAAATCCGCGTCAAAAATCGAATTTTTCGAAAACTCGCAACATCCGCGCAGGTTTTCGCTTGCGCAAATTTTCGCAGACACTACATATAGTTGTCAGGTATTAGCTGATAGTCGATAGTGCGCTTTCTTGAGTGCAAGAATGTGCAAGGCGCAAGTTTTGGTGGTAACAAAATGAATGAAAAAGTATTTAAAATGCACCAAACAGAAGTGAATCAACATCAAACGGAAGTAAAATCGCAGGAAATAACAAAAATGGAAAATTGGCCTCTGCCAAACCTGCAACTTTTTACTCAGCCACTCAACGAAAAAACAAAAAACCCGTCGAGATTAACTCGACGGGTTTTATTTTTAACTCTTTACCCCTAACTTACATTCGGGACTCTGAAGCTGACCAATTATTTTTCTTTTTTCTTGGCCGGTGCTTTGCGGACTGGCTTTTCGTGTTTGTGATCGTGATGCTCTTCTTTATCAGCCTTCTTTTCCGCTTTCTTTTCAGTTTTTTCCGCCTTCTCGGCACTTTCTGTTTTTTCAGCTTTTTCAGCTTTCTTTACAGGTTTGACTTTTGCAGCGGCTTTCTCTGCGGCCTTTTTCTGTTTTTCTTCGATTTTTTTCGGCTCAATTTCTGAAACTTTTGCCGTCTCGAGAATTTTGTCTATGCACTTGAGTTCGCGAATTTCGAGGGCTGCTTCAGTCAATGAACCGTCACGAGCCATCTGCTCACGAAGTTTTTCCGGACGAGTCTGGCGGTACATCGCAGCCTGTGCGATATAGCCGTTGATTTCTTCTTCGGTCGCTTCGATGCTCAGCTTCTTGGCGACTGCATCCATAACAAAGAACGCTTTCAACTGCTGCTGTGCCTGCTGCTCGCTTGAATCCTTGAGCTCTTCCATCTGCTTTGCGACTTCTTCGGCCTTTGTGCCCTGCAGCAACATTCTTGTATATTGACGCTGGAGAATATTTCTTGACTGGTCTGCGACAACATCCATCGGCAGTTCGAAATCAACCTGTTCATTCAGGTAATCACGAACTTCCTGACGCATAACTTCTTTCTGCTGACGTTCGATATTCTTTTCATTTCTCTCGCGCAGGACTTTCTTCAGTTCGTCAACGTTCGCAACGCCGATTCTCTTGAAGAACTCTTCGTTCATTTCCGCCGGCTCGAGTTTCTTTACATCGTTTACTTTAATTTCAATTTCGACTTTTTTGCCGCGATATTTTTCATCGTAGAATGTCGCAGGAACATCTGTGCTGGTGGTTTTTGTATCGTTCGCCTTTGCGCCGACCAGAAGTTTATCCAAACCTTCAACGAAAACCTTCGCTACTAAGCCGCGTTCGTTAACGTTAATTTCAGTATTTCTAATCACTTCCATCTCGCCGCCTTCAGGCTTCAATACGACATCAGCGATAACCTGATCTTCGAGTGCGATTTTGCCCTCTTTTGGCTTATATGTGCCCAGACGGTTTTGAAGCTCTGTGATTTCCTTATCAAGCATTTCGTCTTTAACTTCGATTTTCGGCTTGTCAACGGATATGCCTTCGAGTGCCGGCAGTTCAAATTCCGGACGAACTTCGATTTCAAATTCGAATTTCATCGGGCCTTTTTCCGGCATCTCAACTTTTTCGTGTTCGATGTTCGGGTCGCCGATTGAATTGAGACTGTTATCCTTCAGTGCCGCTTCGCTGGCGTCCATCATCAGTTTCAGCTTTACCTGCTCTGTGGATTCCTTGCCGTAACGCTTCTCGAGAAGCCTTCTCGGCGCCCTGCCTTTGCGAAAGCCGGGAACGATAGCGTCTTTTCTCAACTGCTCATATTGTTCATCGAGAGCTTTGGTGATTTTCTCCGCTGGAATTTCAATCGAGACTTTCTTTTTGCATGGACCTGCATCGGAAATTTCGACGATGTTTTTGATTTCGTCTTTTGTTTCAGTTTGATTTGCTTCTTTTTCTTTTTTTGCCATTTTGAATTGCTCCGTTAAAAAATATTAATTTTCGCCCAAGCCCCTGCCGTAATCGGCAAAGACTGACCACTACATTCTTGTCCTTGTCAGCCTCTAAAACTTGAGATTGCTTCGTCGTCCCGCTTCGCTAAAAGCTACGCAGGACTCCTCGCAATGACAGAGGCGGTAAAACATATAAACAAAAAAACTTCAGTACCACCTTTTAAGGTAATATGCCTGAAGCCGATTCACGACCAAAAAATCCTTTTTGGCGGCTTTATGACATATCAGCAACCTGCGCCAGACTGACTTCAGCCGGTACCTTACTGATACTTTGTTTCGTTAATTTCAGACGCCACAAGAGCTTACATCCATTAACAAAAGCGGGTGATGAGGGTCGAACTCACGACATTCACGTTGGCAACGTGACGCTCTACCACTGAGCTACACCCGCAATGGAAACGGACAGTATAAATGAAACTTATAAGATTTTCAAGTGATTTTTTGCGAGTTTTTTGGGGAATTTCCGTATTCGCAACCATCTAAAATTACCCACGCTTTAAATTTACCTGCGATAAATAAAAGAAGAAAGTGTTTTATGCGCTTGCTCTGTAAACTATTTTGCCCTGCCTGATAACATTTGCGAGAAATCCGCTTTTGTCCATTGAACGGCACAACAGAACCGGCTCTATCAGGATATTCACATCACGGACAAGACCAAATAAATCCGCGCTTACCTTTAGATAATCGCCTTTGAATTTATCCACTACAACGGCAATATCAATATCGCTGGACTTTTTAGCCGTACCTCTGGCGTGCGAACCATAAAGTATGACCATCTCGACCGGCATATAATCCAGGACTTTTTGGGCGTAAAGTTTGGCTATTTTAACAATTTTTTTATCCATGTATAAAAGCCTTTAGTGCGTTTATATATCTCCGCACATTTTTTACTATTCAAAGACTTCAGCAAAAGCTGTTTATCTTCAGGATAACGAGCCTGAATATTAAGAGGCATAAGTTCGTTTAAAAGCGATAGATAACGTTTATCAACCTTTGCTGTAATTCCGCTTTTTTCAGAAAGTATAAGCAGATTATGAATATAGGGCGGTTCAGTTTTTTGAGTGTGCCAAAAATAAGCCTTCAACGACTTTTCCACAACCTGATGGCACAAAAAACCAACGTACAAATATCTCTTCTTGTCCAGCATTGCTTTTGCGCTGACTATGTCATAATGTGCGGTATCCATCCAATATTCAATTTTTTGCTGCACATTCATATTTCAACCTTTCCGTTGTATTTTCTACGATTTGGGTCTTTTTGTCAAAACTATTTTTCAATCTAAAACATCCTGCTTGCATTACCATTAGTATGCGCTAAAATGAGAGGATGGATGAACTTCTTAACAAAATAATCGAAGGCGATTGCATCAAGATACTCGGCAGCGTTAAAGAGCCGTTTGCGGATTTAATCTTTGCCGACCCGCCCTTCAACATCGGCTACAAATACGACAAATACAACGACAAACAAAAAAAGGAACATTATCTCGACTGGACACGAAAATGGATGGCCGCCTGTGTTAATGTTCTCAAGCCAACCGGTTCATTCTACATCGCAATCGGCGACGCTTACGCGGCAAACATAAAAGTCATCGCTGATGAACTCGGCCTGTTTACGAGAAACTGGATTATCTGGCACTACACTTTCGGCCAGCAGACGAAAGATAAATTCGCTCTTTCGCACACTCATATTTTTTATTTTGTCAAAGACAAAAATAATTTTACATTCAACGATTATGCTGTACGAACGCCGTCCGACAGGCAATTAATCTACAACGACAAACGCGCAAACTCTGTCGGCAAAAATCCGGACGATGTGTGGAAATGCTTTTCACGAGTGTGCGGAACATTCAAAGAACGCATGGGCTGGCATCCGTGCCAGATGCCGGAATTACTTCTCGCAAGGATTATCGCGGCCAGTTCAAACACAGGTGACTGTGTGCTCGACCCGTTTAACGGCTCCGGCACTACCGCTGTTGTCGCGGCCAAATACGGCAGGAAATATTGCGGAATCGACATTTCAAAAGATTATGTGAAAAAAACAATCGAACGAATCGGCAAAATATGCAATCAATCTTCTGATATGGAAGCCGACGAGATTAAAAGACTGTTCGTTGAAATGGGAATCGATAAAGCAAAACTTTTAAGCAGCGAAAAATTGATGGGAATTTTCGCTAAACAATTTGTTATTAGAATGAACAACGGCAAAGAATATGATAAGAAATATATAGCGTCTGTTATTGAAGATTTTTCCGAAAGTAAAAAATAATTAAAAGTTGAACGTTCGAGGTTCAGAGAGGTTTATATTAAGAAATTAACTTACATATTATACTTCGCATTATCTGCCCTTCTGCTGACAGTTATTCAGCAGCCGTTTAATTTGTCGTTTTTTGCGTGGATTGCGTTTGTGCCGTTTGTATTGGGCAGTTTATCAAATGAAAAAACAAAAAAAACTGTTCTGTTTGCATACATCGTCGGCGTTATTTATTGGCTGGGCAATCTCTATTGGCTGTTTCCAACTACACCACTCGGCTGGATTGCAGCCTGTTTATACTTCGCTGTTTATTGGCCATTGGTCGTAATCGCACTGCGGTTTTGCACCGAAAGAAAAATCCCATTATGGTTTTCAGTTCCAATTTTAATCGTCGGCGAAGAAACACTTAGAGGTTATTTATTTAGTTGGCGGTTTCTTGCGCACAGTCAATTCAGCAATATTTCATTTATTCAAATTACCGACATATTCGGCACGGCAGGAGTAAGTTTCGTTATCGCAATGGTCAATGGTTTAATCGCCGAAATAATCATCACCTGCAAAGAAAAAAGAAAAACTAATCTTATCATTGGTACCTCAATAACATTAATCATCATAGCTGCGGTAATTTCTTACGGCCGACACAGAATCAATCAAACGCCTGAATGTACCGAAGCCGGGCCGCGAATCGGTATTGTACAATCGAACGTGCCTGTAAAAGCAGGCGAAGATATGATACCGTTTGAACAGGTTTTTCTCGACCAGCTTGTTGACAGCAGACACGCATTCATTCAGGCTGCGCCGTCATTAATCATCTGGCCTGAAACGATGGTCGAGTCAGTACTGTCTGAAAATTATTTAAAACTTGTCGCCGACGGTTACGCATCAAAGGTTATTAACGGTTATCTTGTTCAGCACGCAAACGAAGGAGTGAATATCCTTGTCGGCGCGTTCGCGGCGGACGCGGCAGTAGATGCGAATAATAACATAAAACTCAACACCCGTTACAACACGGCGTTTTTATATGAACCCAATCAGCCTTACGCCCGCCAGCATTACAGTAAAATTCATCTCGTGCCGTTTGGCGAATACATACCTTTGAAAAAAGAACTGCCGTTTCTTTTTAAATTTCTGCTTTCGATGACGCCTTATGATTTTGACTACACGCTTGACGCCGGCAGTGAATATACGAATTTCAAAATCGCTGCCAACGGAAAAAATTATAATTTCGCGACATCGATATGTTTTGAAGATACCGTGCCGGAAGTTTGCAGAAAACTAGTAGCTGAAGACGGCATCAAACAGGCAGACTGGCTTGTGAATATCAGCAACGACGGCTGGTTTGTCCGGCCAAAGGGAAAAAAACTTAAAGCCAGCACTGAACTGTCCCAGCGTATGGCTATTAGTGTTTTTCGCGCGATTGAAAACCGCGTGCCGATGGTTCGATGCTCAAATACCGGCATAAGCTGTATGATAGATTCGGTTGGCAATATTGAGGATGGCTATATCGCGGGCACACTAAATCAAAAGGCCGCAAAACGCACCGCAGAGGCAGGCTGGCTCGTTGATACTGTTAAAATAGATAAGAGAGTTACCGTATTCAGCAAAAATCGACAGTTTTTACCAATTGTCTGTGCCATAAGTTTGATTTTATCGGTTGTTATGTCGATATATAAAAAGAAACTTAAAAATCAAAAATAAAAAATCAAAATTTCGTCCCGAAGGGATCTTCGCTTCGCTTCGAGAGTCCGACTTCGTCGGAACTATTTTTATTTTACTTGTGAAAGGCTGATTCTAATGAAAAAAATTGCAATAATTATGAGCCTATTATTTTTTGTTAATTGCTGCTTTGCTGAAGCTGATACGAAAGCGTTGCTACTGGAAGCCAAAGGAATAATCGCCGCCGGGATGCGAAGCACTGACGAAAGAATTCGTTCAAATGCGGTTGAAGCGGTGTCGGCAAGCGGAGATTCAAAATTAGTCGGCGAAGCCGCTGCGCTTTTGGTTGACCCGTCAGTAATTGTAAAGTTTTCCGCCGCAGTCGTAATAGGCGACATGAACCAGGCACAATACAAAGAAAAATTAGTCGAACTGACAAAAGACAAAAATTTGAACGTTGTGCTGGCAGGCAGCTATGCCCTTTGCAAGATGGGCGATGAAACCTATTTTAAGAAAATAACAGAAATCGCAGAAAACAATAAAGACCAAACTGTAAAAGCTAACGCGGCGATGCTTCTTGGTAAATTAGGAAGAAAAGAATCTCTGCCGATCCTTTATGGAATTAAGGACAGCGCGGACTCCACAAATACCGCAGCTTTCAACGCGACAGAAGCAATTGCCAGAATCGGCGATGAAAAAATCTATAAAAAGATTTGGGCAATGCTCATAAGTGTTTACGCAGACGATAGATATATGGGTGCTCAAGCGATGACAGCCTTTGGCGGAACCAGAGGCGCAGGCGCTTTGGCTTCCCTGCTCGATGACGATGCAAATGAGGTCAGATTGACAGCCGCCGGCCAGCTCGGTACTTTGGGCGACAAGAGCGGCAGCGGTACCGTAAAAAAATACCTTTCAGGTCCTGTACCAGAACCAAAAGAGGTTGCCGATAGATGTAACGTATTGGCGGCAATAGCGATAGGACAAATTGGCAATGAGGAATTGGCAAGCTATTTGCCAAAAATGCTCAAAAATAGTAATCCTTTTGTGCAAATTGCCGCAGCAAAGAGCATATTGATGATTGATAACGCCAAAATGTCAAAATAGTATCGCAGGGACATAAACAGACTCTGTGAATCTGTAATTATACTGTTTTTTTGCTGACTTTTTGTATAAATCAAGCTGAACACTAAACATAAGTCTAAAAAGTACTTGACCTTCGGCGGTAATATGCGTAAAATCTGGTCAAGCATTGTATTACTAATGTCGATTAAAAAGATTATTGATTATGTTGTTGTAATCAGCCTGAAAGAAACCGCAGCGAAAGGAGTAAGATGAGTACTCTTACGAAAATCTTAATAGTGTTATTAACGTTCTTATCCGTATTTTTATGCAGTATGACTGTCATTTATGT